>JBCCOR010000148.1:0-9318 GCA_039025295.1 Acidobacteriota bacterium | reverse complement strand
TTCGTCGATCTCTCGCGCGAGACCGGCACCTGCGACACCGACTGGGGCTGGGCGGCGAAGTTCGCCGACTTCGACAACGACGGCTGGGAAGATCTGTTCGTGGTCAACGGCCTGCGCTCGCGCACCGAGAAGAACTACATCCCGGTTCTGCTCGAGATGCTGATCACGCCCAACGTCGACTTCTCCGACGTCAACAGCTATCCCGACATCCAGGACATGACCTGGAGCGGGTACCAGAAGCAGCGCCTGTTCCGGAACCTGGCCGACGGCACGTTCCAGGAGATCGCCGGCGCCGCCGGCGTCGACAACGAGCTCGACGGCCGCGGCATCGGCGTGGGCGACTTCAACAACGACGGCCTGCTCGACTTCTACCAGGCCAACGCCAATCAGCCGTCGCTGCTCTACCGCAACGTGTCGGCCAACGCCGGCCACTGGCTGCAGGTGCGGCTCGAGGGCCGCGAATCGAACCGCCAGGGCATCGGCGCGCGGGTGAACGTGCGCGCCGGCGGCGAGATCTACCTGCGCGAGGTCAACGGCGGCAACGGCTATGCCAGCCAGAGCACGACCCGCCTGCACGTCGGCCTGGCCGGCGCTGAGAAAGTCGACGAAGTCATCGTGTCGTGGCCGTCGGGCCGCGTCGAATCGTTCGGTCCGTTCCCCGCCGATCGCCTGGTCGATCTGGTCGAGGGCGCGGGACGCGCCGCCGAGGGCGCGGCAAAGGGGGCCAGCCCATGAAAATCGCAGCACGTGTCACCCGTCGTACGCTGATCTCGCTCGCACTGACCGCGGCCGCCGGCTTCGGCCTGGTCGCGCACGCCGCAGCGACCGAGAGCGAACAGCTCTGGATCCACCGCAACCTTGGCAAGGCGTTCTACGAGAACCCCACGACCCAGTACGAGGCCGTGGGCGAGCTCGAGAAGGCGGTCAAGCTCGCGCCCGACTCCGCCGTCGACCGCGTCAACTGGGGCCTCGCCCTGCTGCGCGCCGGTCAGGAAGACCGTGGCGTCGTCGAGCTCGAGAAGGCGCAGAAACAGGATCCCTCGCTGCCGCACACCTGGTTCAACCTGGGCATCGCCTACAAGCGCGCCTCGCGCTACGACGAGGCCCGGGTGCAGCTCGAGCAGATGGTGAAGCTGATTCCCGGCGACGCCATCGCCCAGTTCAACCTGGGCGTGCTCTACAAGCTCGACGGTCGTCTCGACGAGGCGATCGAGCGGCTCGAGAAGGCCGCCGAGCTCGATCCGAACCTGGCCGGCCCGCATTTCCAGCTCGCCACCGCCTATCGCCAGCAGAAGGACATGGCCGCCGCGAAGCGCGAAATGGCGCGCTTCCGGGAGATCAAGGCCAAGCAGGGCGACAGCAGCGAAGATCTCGAGTGGAGCTGGTACGCCGAGCTCCAGGAAGAGCGCCTGCCCGAGCACGTCGCGGCCGGCGCGCCGGCCGATCTGACCTTCGAGGCGACCGCGCTGGCCCGCTCGCTCGATCCGGCGAGCGCCGGCCTGCGCACCCTCGATCTCGACGGCGACGGCGGCCTCGACCTGCTGGTCTACTCGAAGGCCGGTGTCCAGGTCTACCGCGACGGCGCCAAGGCGGTCGACGTCGGCCTCGGCAAGATCGGCGCGACCGCAGCGGCTGCGCCCGGCGACTTCGACGGTGACGGCCTCGCCGATCTGGTCGTCGTGCCGGCCGACGCGAGCGCGGCGCCGACCCTGTGGCGCAACGTCGGCGGTCGATTCGCGTCGCACCCGTCGACCCTGCCCGCCGGACGCTTCAACGTCGCGCTGTGGATCGACGACGACCACGACTACGATCTCGATCTCTTCCTGATCGGCGCCGACGCGGCGCGCGTGCGCAACCAGGGCGCGTCGGGCTTCGCCGACGAGACCGAGGGCTTTCCCTTCGTCGCCGACGGCGAGGCGATCGGTGCCGAGCCGTTCCGCCTGGTCGCCGACACGCAGGCGTACGACTTCGTCGTGCTCTACCGCGATCGTCCGGCGGTGCTCTACCGCGATCATCTCGCCGGTCGCTACACGGCCGAGCCGCTGCCGGCGTCGACCCGCGGCGCGCAGCGTGCGATCACCGCCGACGTCGACCACGACGGCTGGGGCGATCTGCTGCTGGCCGGGCCGCAGGGCGTCGAGATCCTGCACAACGGTGAAGACGGCTGGCTGCTCGCGCGCGTCCTGCGTCCGATCGACGGGCCGCGGGTGGCGCGCGGTGCCGGCATGCTGGCGTTCGCCGACCTCGAGAACCGCGGCGTGAGTGACCTCGTCACCGGCGCCGGCCTGCATCGCAACCGCGGTCAGCTCGGCTTCGACGCGCCGCGCACCGCGCCCTTCGACGGCGCGGTCGTCGCGCTCGAGGCCGCCGACTGGACCGGCGACGGCCGCATCGACCTCGCTGCGGTCGGCCAGGACGGCACGCTGACCCTGGCGCGCAACGCGACGCCGAGCGCGGACGGCCGCTGGCTGCGGCTCCGGCTGCACGGCATCAAGAACCCGCCGCTCGCGCCCGGCGCGGTGGTGGAGCTCAAGGCCGGCACGCGCTACCAGAAGAAGATCTACCGCGGCGTGCCGCTGCACTTCGGCCTGGGCTCGGCTGCCGAGGCCGACACCCTGCGCATCACCTGGCCCAACGGCGCGATCCAGAACGAGACCCGCCAGCGCGCCGGCGCAACCGCCGAGGTCAAGGAGGCCCAGCGCCTGTCGGGCTCGTGCCCGATGGTCTACACCTGGAACGGTGAGACCTTCGAGTTCATCACCGATGTCCTCGGCGTCGCGCCCCTGGGCGTGGCCATGGGCAACGGCGAGGTCCTCGAAGCCGACGACGACGAGTACATCTGGATCCACGGCGAGAGCCTGGTCGCGCGCGACGGCGTGCTCGAGATCCGGGTGACCGAGGAGCTGCGCGAGGTCGCCTACATCGACCAGGTGCGTCTCCTGGCGATCGACCATCCGGCCGACGTCACGATCGTTCACAACGACAAGTTCAAGTCGCCGCCGTTCCCCGAGCACCGGCTGTTCGGCAGCGCCGAGATCGTGCGCCCGGTCGCCGCGCGCGACCACCGCGGACGCGACGTGATGCCGCGTCTTGCCGCGCGCGACGAAACCTACGTCGACGGCTTCCAGCGCGACTACATGGGCATTGCCGAGTCGCACGCGCTCGAGCTCGACTTCGGCCGCGCCGCGGGCGACGGGTCGCATCTCGACGACGCCGTCCTGGTGCTCTCGGGCTGGGTCGACTGGGCCGACGGCTCGACCTTCCTGGGCCTGGCCCAGGAGGCCGGCTCGAGCCTGGTCATGCCGGCGCTCGAGATGCGCGACGCGTCAGGTGAATGGGTCACCGTGATCGAGGACATGGGCATTCCCGCGGGCAAGCCCAAGACGATCGCGGTCGAGCTCTCGGGCCTGTGGCCGTCGGACGCGCGCGAGGTGCGGATCGCCTCCAACCTGGCGCTCTACTGGGACGAGGCCTATCTGCTGCCGACCTCGGCGACGCCCGAGCACGTGGAGACGACGCTCGCGCCGACCCGGGCCGATCTGCGCTTCCGCGGTTTCGCGCGGCCGGTGGTCCATCCCGAGCGCCTGCAGCCTGAGCGCTTCGTCTACGCCGACTGGCAGCCGACGACGATGTGGAACCCGATTCCGGGCAACTACACGCGCTTCGGCGACATCGGCGCGCTGATCGACCAGATCGACGATCGCCTGGCGATCTTCGGCGCCGGCGACGAGATGCTGCTGCACTTCGACGCCGACGCCCTGCCGCCGCTCGCCGAGGGCTGGCAGCGGAACTATCTGTTCTTCGTCGCCGGCTGGGCCAAGGACGGTGACGCCAACACCGGCCACGGCGACAACGTTGCGCCCCTGCCGTTCCGCGGCATGACCCACTATCCCTACGGCCCGAACGACGCCTATCCGGCGCGCGAGGACCTGCAGCGCGATCTCGAGACCTACCACGTGCGGCCGGCCCTGCGCCTGCTGCGTCCGCTCGCGGACGACGTCACCCGCACGGCCAACCGCCCGCAGCCCGCCGCGGACGCGGCGGCGGAGAAGGAATGACATGGCACCCCCGACCCTGACCGAAGAGCCGCAGACCGTCGATGCCGCGCCGGCGGACGAGACGGTCGACGCCTCGAGACCGTCGCACGCGGCGTCGACGCCGGGCGCGGCGCCGCGTGCGGTGGACGACGTGTCGCCCGATCTCGATCCGGAGGACGATCACGACGACGCCGTCATCGGCAAGGCCCTGCGCATCTCGGCCATGGTGCTGGCCGGCATCGGCGCCCTCGTCGCGATCGGTCTGCTGCTCAACCGCGACAAAGGACCGCCGCCGGCGGTCGAGATCGAGACTGCCGCCCCGGTCGCCGTCGCGGCGGTGGCGGAGGCGCCGACGTTCACGTTCACGGACGTCGCCGCGTCGAGCGGCATCACCTTCGTTCATCAGAACGGCGGCTACGGCGACAAGCTGCTGCCCGAGACGATGGGCGGCGGTCTTGCCGTGCTCGACTACGACGGCGACGGCGACGGCGACGTGCTCTTCGTCGACAGCGGCCGCTGGTCGCACCGCGCCGAGGGCGAATCGCAGCCGGCGCTGCGGCTATACCGCAACGACACAGCGCCCAAGGGCGCGATCGCGTTCACCGACGTCACGACCGCCGCGGGGCTCAACGCGCTCGCGCCCGGTGATCTCTACGGCATGGGCGTGGCGGTGGGCGATATCGAGTCCGACGGCGACGTCGATCTCTTCATCACCGGCTACGGCGCGAATCGGCTGTTCGAGAACCGCGGTGACGGCACCTTCGTCGACGCCACCGAACGCGCCGGTCTCGCCGGCGACGACCAGGAATGGTCGACGTCGGCCGGTTTCTTCGACTACGACGGCGACGGCGATCTCGATCTGATGGTGTGCAACTACGTGCGCTGGAGCCGCGACATCGACTTCGCCCTCGACTTCCGCCTGACCGGCATCGGCCGCGCGTTCGGTCCGCCGCAGAACTACGAAGGCTCGTACCCCTATCTCTACCGCAACGAGGGCGACGGCACCTTCGTCGACGTGACGGCGGAAGCCGGCCTCGCGGTCGAGAATCCGGCCACCGGCCGGCCGATGGCCAAGGCGCTGGCGCTGGCGCCGGTCGACGTCGACCGCGACGGACTGCTCGACGTCCTGGTGGCCAACGACACGGTGCGGAACTTCTTCTTCCACAACCAGGGCGACGGCAAGTTCGAGGAGATGGCCGAGCTGGTCGGTCTGGCCTACGACCGCGACGGCAACGCCACCGGCGCGATGGGCATCGACGTCGGCTATCACCGCAACGACGACGATCTCGGCTTTCTCATCGGCAACTTCGCCAACGAGATGAGCTCGGTCTACGTCAGCCAGGGCGGCGATCCGCTGTTCTACGTCGACGAGGCGATCGGCGAAGGTATCGGTGCCCCGAGCCGGCGCATGCTGACCTTCGGGCTGCTGCTCGTCGATCTCGATCTCGACGGCCGTCTCGATCTCTTCCAGGCCAACGGCCACGTCGAGAGCGAGATCGCCGTGGTCGATCCGAGCCAGGCCTACAGCCAGCCCGGTCAGATCTTCTGGAACGCCGGCGATCTCGGCTTCGAGCCGATCGATTCGGCCGAGGCGGGCGATCTGGCGCGCGAGATCGTGGGCCGCGGCGCGGCCTACGCCGATCTCGATCTCGACGGCGATCTCGATCTGGTCGTCACCCAGATCTCCGGCGCGCCGCTGGTGCTGCGCAACGACCAGGCGACCAGCCATCACTGGCTGCGCCTGCGCCTGGTCGAGCGCACGGCCGACGGCGTCGACGTCGATGCGATCGGCGCCTGGGTCGAGGTCACCGCCGGCGGCGTGACCCAGCGTCGCCAAGTGATGCCCACCCGCTCGTACCTGTCGCAGGTCGAGCCGGTGCTCACCTTCGGTCTCGGCACCGCCGCTGAGATCGAGCAACTGCGCGTGACCTGGCGCGACGGCACGACCGAGACCCTCGACCCGCCCTCGGTCGATCGCCAGCATCTTCTGGTCAAAGCGCTTTGAAAGGAGGGTTAAATTCCGTGATCCAAACCATTGTTCGAAGCCCGTCTTCGCACAACCCCGTTCATACCCGGCGCGGTATGCCGACCTGTTCAAATGATCGACCGTCCTTGACGTTACCAAGGCGGATTTAGGATCCTATTGCATGGACCATAGGTTGTATCCCGCTTTACACAACCGCGCCTTTGGCCATCAGGGCTCGTTGGGTCCAATCGCCCGTGGCCACATAACCTGGTACCGATGATGACTGCCATTCCCTCCCAAGCCACGCCGCCCACCGCCGCGCGTGTCCACGTGCACGGTGATCTCACGAAAATCCTTGTCCTTACAAGCTTTCATCTCCTGCAGCAGGGGATCGTGGAAGCGCTCGGACGCCTCGACGAGTACGAAGTCGAAGGCGTCAAATGTCCGCATGAGGCGCTTGATCGGCTCGGTGACTGGTTGCCGAACTACCTCATCATTGACGCCAAAGATTCGATATTCCAATACATCGAGCGCGTTGTAGAACGCTGTCCTCACGTCGCGATCATTTTGATCGGCGTCGACAGCTTGAACACCGATCTGCTGCGCTATGTCCGGGTCGGCGTTTCGGGTTATCTCGCGCAAAGCTCGACGCTGGAAGAATTGCTCGACGCGATCGAGCAGATCGAGCAGGGCGGCGTGGTGTGCTCGCCGCGCCTGACCTACTCGGTCTTCGGCCGGCTGGCGGAGTTGTCGAGCGAGGTGCGTCGCAACCAGCGCATCGAGGCGCTCGAGCTGACGCCGCGCGAGCTCGAGGTCATGCGCTGGATCGGCGAAGGGTTGAGCAATCAGGCGATTGCCGATCAGCTCAACCTGTCGATCTACACCGTCAAGGGGCATGTGCACAACATCCTCGACAAGCTCGACGTGACCTCGCGCTACGCCGCGGTCGACTACGCGGTCGAACGCGGCTGGATCCAGCCGCGCGCGCGCCGCGCCTAGCGCGGACGGAGCGCGAAGGTCATGGCCGCACCGCCGTCGGTGTCGGCCGGCAGCGCGCTGCGCTTCGGCGCGGCCGCCTGCCAGGTCGACTTCGCCAACCCGACCGACCGCAGCGGGATCGCGTCCCACGTCAGCCGCATGCTGGCGATGATCGATCAGGCGGTGATCGGCTACGGGCCGTTCCTGCCGATCAAGCTGGTCGTCTTTCCCGAGTTCGCGCACGCCGCGCCGATCTATCCGACCGCGCGCGAGCTGCGCGAGAAGCTGGCGGTCGAGCTGCCCAACGCGCACATCGAGCGCTACGTCGCCAAGGCGAAGGAGCACGGGATCTACATCCAGACCGGCACCTTCCTCGAGCGCGACCCGCGCTGGCCGGAGGCGGTGTTCAACACCACCTGCCTGGTCGGTCCGGACGGCCTGCTGGCGAAGTACCGCAAGGTCAATCCCTGGATTCCCTGGGAGGTCCACGCCAGCCCGCACGATCTCGAGGGCTACGACGAGCCGGTCTTCCCGGTGGTCGACACGCCCATCGGCCGGCTCGGCGTGGCGATCTGCTACGACTGGCTCTTCCCCGAGGTGTTGCGCCAGCTGACCGCGAACGGCGCCGAGGTGCTGATCCGCGTGTCGGCGTACATGGACCCGTGGGGCGCGACGCCGCCGATGGACTGGTGGACGGTGGTCAACCGCTGCCGCGCGCTCGAGAACATCGCCTACGTCGTGGCGTCGAACCAGGCCGCGTCGCAGTCGCACTATCCGCCGTTCTCGTGGCCCGGCGGCAGCATGGTGGTCGACTACGACGGCCGCATCCTGGCGCAGGCCGATCCTGGGCCGGGCGAGAAAACCGTGGTCGCGGAGATCGACGTCGGTGCGCTGCGCCACGCGCGAGCGACGCGGCGCGGCCATCAAAACCTGGCCCATCTGCGCACCGAGGCCTATCCGCTGTACGGTCGTCCGCTCTATCCGGGCGGTCGCGGTCCGGCTGCGCTCCATGCCGACGGCATCGACGCGGCGATCGTCGCGGGCAAGGCGGCGCTGGGCTACGCGTCGCCGTCGGCGGACGGCGACGACGGCGACGGCGACGGCGCCTGAGCGACGGAGGAGGCATCGCATGGCCTGGATCATCTGGCTCAAGAAGCTCGTGCTGCCGCCCGGCGGTCCGCTGCTGCTCGCCTTCGTCTGCGCGGTGCTGCTCGCCAACGGCGCGGCCGAGTGGGCCGCCGCCGGCCTGCTCGTCGCGCTCGCCGGCCTCTATCTCGCGGCCTCGCCGTTCTTCGGCTGCGCGCTCCTGCGCTCGCTCGAGCGCTACGCGCCGGTCGACGTCGACACGCTCGCGGGCTGCGACGCCGGGCGCACGGCGATCGTCGTGCTCGACGCCGGCCGCGTGCCGGATGCGCGCGAGTACGGCGCCGACTCGGTCAAGCCGCAGACGCTCGAGCGTCTACGCTACGCCGCGTGGCTGCACCGCCGCAGCGGCCTGCCGATCCTGGCGAGCGGCGACGGCGCCGGCCCGCTGATGGCCGAGGTGCTGGCCGACAGCTTCCGGGTCGACACCCGCTGGGTCGAGTCGACCAGCCGCAACACGCAGGAAAACGCCGATCGCGCGGCCGCGCTCCTGCGCCGCGACGGCTTCGAGCACGCGCTCGTCGTCAGCCATCATTGGCATCTGCCGCGCGCCATGTGCGCCTTCGAGCGCACCGGCCTGCGCGTGACGCCGGCGCCGATGGGCTTCTCGGTGCTCGAGCGCTGGGAGCGCCGCGGCCTGGCGATCGTGCCGTCGGTGCGCGGCCTGGAGCTCGGCTACGTCGCGATCCACGAGCTGATCGGCCGCGCCTGGTACCGCCTGCGCTACGGCCGCGGCTGACGCGCATCCTGCAGCGAGGGGCGCAGCGCGCCCGATTCCGGGGTACGTCGCAGCGCAGAGGTGCCGCGCGACGGCGGTTCGATCGCCGATCCATCGGCTGATATCAAGAGCCTGGCGACCGCTTGACGCGGCCGCCGGGCTCTTTTTTCATGGGTAAGACGAGTGACCGGCGCGCCGCAGGGTCCTTTCTGCGAGGATGCGTGCGGTTCCCCATCCACCCTTTCCCTCTCGAACAAGGAGATCCGTCATGCTTCGACTCATCCCCGTGGCTCTACTCGCTCTGGTACTCTGCGTGCCGACCGTCGACGCAGCGCCTTCGTCGCCCGATCGCCCGATCGACTGGTTCAGCGGCCTGTGGACGCAGCTCACCGGCTGGATCCACGGCCTCACGACCACCGTCGCGCGCCCCGGGGCGCCGCTCGACTTCGACACGCCGGTGATCATTCCGGTCGGTT
>JBCCOR010000147.1:0-9351 GCA_039025295.1 Acidobacteriota bacterium | reverse complement strand
TCGGCGTGCTCTTCTTCGACTACGACCTCGACGGCCGCCTCGACATCCTGCAGGTCAACGGCCATCTCGAGACCCAGATCGCCGAGGTCGATCCGAGCCAGTCCTACGAGCAGCCGTCGCAGCTGTTCTGGAACGCCGGCCCCGACGCGCGCGCGACCTTCATCCCGATCGATGTCGCCGAGGCCGGCGCGCTCGCTGAGCCGCTGGTCGGCCGCGGCAGCGCCTACGGCGATCTCGACGGCGACGGCGATCTCGATCTGGTGCTGACCCAGGTCGGCCGGCGCGCGATCGTGCTGCGCAACGATCAGCAGCTCGGCCACGGCGCGCTGCGCGTCCAGCTCGCGGATCCGACCACGCCCGCCAACCGCGACGCGCTCGGCGCCTGGCTCGAACTCGAAACCACCGACGGCGTCGTCCAGCGGCGGCCGGTGCTGGTCACGCGCAGCTACCAGAGCCAGTCGGAGCTGCCGGTGACCTTCGGCCTCGGCCCGGTCGACGATCCGGCGGCGCGGCCGATCGCGGCGCTGCGGGTCGTCTGGCCCGACGGCGCGACCCAGTCGGTCGAGCCGGCGGCGTGGCAGACCCTCGGTGCCGGCGAGACGCTGGTCGTCACCCGCGCGGCGGACGGCGCGTGAGCACCGCCGCTGCCGGCCCGACGGAGGCGACCGCCGAACCGCTCAGCGCCGCGCGGCTCGCGCGCACGCGCGCCGCGCTCGAAGACGGCATCGCCGCCGGCCAGCATCCCGGCGCGCAGCTCTACGTTTCGCTCCCCGGACAGCCGGGCGTCGTCCTGGCGCTGGGCGCGCGGCGCACGGGCGGCGAGGACCTGGACGGCAACGCGGTGTCGGCGCTGCCGATGACCGACGACACGCTCATGATCTGGCTGTCGGCGACCAAGCCGATCACCGCGGTGGCGATCGGCCAGCTGTGGGAGCGCGGCCTCCTGGCGCTCGACGATCCGATCGCGAAGCATCTGCCGGCCTTCGGCGCCGAGGGCAAGGAACGCATCACGATCCGCCACGCGCTCACCCACACGAGCGGCATCCGCATGCTCAACCTGCCGTGGACGAAGGCGTCGTGGGACGACGTCATCGCCCAGATCTGCCGCACGCGCCCCGAGCCGCGCTGGATCCCGGGCGTTCACGCCGGCTATCACCTCGGCTCGTCGTGGTTCATCCTCGGCGCGCTCGTCCATCGGCTCGACGGCCGTCCGTTCCCGCAGTACGTGCGCGAGGCGATGTTCGAGCCGCTCGGGATGCGCGACGCGTGGATCGGCATGCCGGCCGATCGCCACGCGGCCTACGGCGACCGCCTGGCCGTGACCTACAACACCGAGCCGGCGGTCGAGGGCAGCGGTCCGGCGCAGATGCGCAACTGGCATCGCGCGCCGCACGTCACCGCCTGCGCGCCCGGCGGCAACGGCTACGGTCCGCTGCGGGAGCTCGGGCGCTTCTACGAGATGCTGCGCGCCGGCGGCACGCTCGACGGCGCACGCATCCTCCAGCCGCAGACGGTCGAGGCGATGACCGTCGCCCATCGGGTCGGCCTCTACGACAAGACCTTCCGCCACGTGCTCGACTGGGGCCTCGGCTTCATCGTCAACTCCGAGCGCTACCGCGCCCAGCGCGACGACGACGCGCTGGTCCCCTACGGCTACGGCGAACACGCCTCACCGCGCACCTATGGCCACAGCGGCTTCCAGTCGTCGGCGGCGTTCTGCGATCCGACCCGCGGCCTGGTCGTGGCCTGCGCGGTCAACGGCAATCCGGGCGAGCCGACCCACACCGCGCGCTTTCAGCGCATCGTCGAGGCGATCTACGTCGATCTCGGCTTCGATCAAACGCCGGCCGGTCTCTGATCGCGCGCCCGGCGCCTCGAGGAGTGTTCGATGGGCCTTCTGATCAGCGCGCTCGCCATCGCCGCGGGCATCGCCTTCCTCTACTTCGGCGGCGACGTTCTGGTCGACGGCGCCACCGCGCTCGCGCGCAGTCTGGGCATCAGCCCGCTGGTCGTCGGGCTGACGGTGGTGTCGTTCGCGACCTCCGCGCCTGAGCTCGCCGCGACCCTGACCGCGGCGTTCCAGGGCGCGCCCGACATGGCGCTCGGCAACGTCATCGGCTCCAACATCGCCAACGTCGCGCTGATCCTCGGCCTGACGGCGACGCTCGCCGCCGTGCCGGCGTCGGGGGCGTTCATCCGCCGCGACGTCGCGTTCATGATCGTCGCGACCGCGCTGATCTATCCGGTCCTCGGCGGCGGCGCGATCACCCGTCTCGAGGGCGCGGCCCTGCTCGTCGCGCTGGCGACCTTCATCGGCCTGCTGCTCTACACCACGCGCGGCGACGTCCTCGGCAGCGGCGATGCGCCGATCGCCATGACCCGCGGCCGCGCGATCCTTTACGTCGCGGGCGGCGTGGTGATGCTGGTTCTCGGCGCCCAGGTGCTGATCTACGGCGCGGTCGACATCGCGCGCACCTTCGGCGTCTCCGAGCGCGTCATCGGGCTGACCCTGCTCGCCTTCGGCACCAGCCTGCCCGAGCTCGCGGCCTGCATCGTCGCGGTGCGCAAGGGCGAGGCCGACATCGTTCTCGGCAACGTCGTCGGCTCGAACATCTTCAACCTGCTGTGCATCCTCGGCACGACCGCGGTGGTGCATCCGATCGCGGTTGCGCCGGCTGCGCGCGGCCTCGACTTCGCGGTCATGGCCGGCACGAGCGTCCTGCTGCTCGTCGTGCTCGTCCTGCGCCGTCGGGTCGGCCGCGCCAGCGGCCTGCTGCTGCTCACCACCTACGTCGTCTACACGATCTACCTGCTGCGCGGCTGATCGCAGCCCGGCTGATCGCAGCCCGGCTGATCGCAGCCCGGCTGATCGCAGCCCGGCTGATCGCAGCCCGGCTGAGCACGGTTCCACGCGCCGCGCCCGACCGCAACCACGCGCCGCCGGCGGGATGCGCGTCGTGCGCTGTGCTACTTTGAAGTCATGGCGGACAACGAGGATCGCGCGCAGCCGCCCGATCTGCGGGTCGGACGCTATCGGCTCAACCTCCTCCTCTTCCTCCTCCTGATCGTGCCCGCGACGCTGTGGATGCAGCGTCACGTCGAGCCGCTCGTCACCCGCACCGCGCTCTTCAGCGGCACGCTCAGCCTGTGGGGTTTGTGGAAGCTGGTCGAGTCGTGGCTGCCCAAGCACGTCGGCGATGACCGCGCCGCGTGGACCCGGGCGTGGCTCGGCACCCGCGGTGCGAGCGAGTTCCTGCTGATCGCGCTGGTCGTCCTGGCCGTGCTCTACGGCACGACGTCGTCGATCTACCTCGACTACGCGATCGACGAACCCGGGCAGCCGTCGACGTTCACGGTCGAGGTCGCGCGCCACGGCAATCCGTGGATGGAACCGCTCGAGGTCACCTCGCGCGACCGCAACGTCGGCCGTCCGTTCTTCCTCGACACGACCACGCGCGAACTGACCTTCACGATCGTCGAACCGCCCGGCTACGCACCGCTCCCGCGCACGCTGCGGCCGTGGTCGTCGATCAAGCTCGACGTGCCGGGCGATTTCGATCCCGTCCGCTACGCGCTGCTGCGGATCGTACCGGGCACGGGTTTGTTCAACAGTCTGCCGCCGGTCGATGCCGCCGCGCCGGCGACGCGTTTCACGCTGGTCGTGCGCGACGCCGAGGATCGCGTCGTCGCCGCGCTCGACGACGTGCGCCGCCGCTGCGTGCTGCTCGGCGCCGAGGCCGACGTGCTCGACCGCCTGGCGGCGGGCGCCGACGCCGATGCGCTGCGCGCCGCGCTGACGGACTATCTGGTCGTGCGCGACGTCGTCGAGGCGGCGCAGCAGGCGCCCGTGCTCAGCGTGTGGACGCGACCGCCGGTACAGGCCCCGGTGCCGGCGGCAAATCTCGATCTGGCGCCGGGCGACACGGTGACGATCGAGGTGCGCCGCGCCGACGCCGATCCGTCGCAGCCGCCCGTCGTCGCGGCCACCGTCGCGCTCGACGATCTCGGCGGTGACAGCATTCAAACCGTTTTCTTGGAGGCGACACGATGATGCCTTTCCGACGTTTCGTGACCGGCGCGCTGGTGCTCGTTGCGCTCGGCGCCGGCGCCGCGAGCCGCGCGCAGGACGCGCAGGAGGCGCTGCCGCAGGTCGCGGTCGCGGTTGCGATCGAAGCGGCCGACTTCGTCGACGGTCTCGGCGACGACCGCGCCGAGGTCGAGGCGGCGACCGCGCTGCATCTCGCCAGCGCGCTGACCACGCGTCTGCCCTACGTGCGCTGGATGCCCGTCGACGCGTCGGCGCCCGCGCCGTCCGACGGCGCTGGCCAGCTGCGCATGCGCCTGACCGCGGTGTCGGCCGGCTTCGGCGACGCGATCGACCTCGTCTTCGTGCCCGCGGTCGACGGCCGCGATGCGGTCGCGCGCCAGCTCACCCCCGAGCGCCTCTACGAGGCCTTCGACGTCCAGCCGAGCTTCGAGCCGCTGCGGCTGGCGCAGGACCTGCGCGCGCGCATCGACGCGCTCGCCGCGCGCGACACCTGGCGCCAGCAGCTGCACGACGATCTCCTGCGCCACGTGCCGCTCGTGCGCCGCGTGCATCTCGACGACGCCGCCCGCGCCATCATCGTGCCGCTGCCCTTCGCCGCGCTGCCCGCGCACGAAGATTCGCGCCTGCGCGTCGCCTTCCGCGCCGTGCGCGACGACGGCGCGCTGCAGGATGGCCGCATCGCCCTGCGTCCGGTCGGCGCCGTGCGCGGCGCGCTGTGGCCGGGCTATCTGCAGTGCCGCGTGCAGACCTTCGCCTTCCCGCCGATCGACGTCGACGCCTGGGACGCGTCGATCGTCGACGTTCTCGGCCGGGTCGACGACGGCGCGCTGACGGTGACCATGGAGCACTACGTCCACGATCTGGCGCCGACCTTCGAAGACGGTCTGGCGTCGTCGCTGTAGGAGAACGCATCGTGCGCACGCATCATCCTCCTTCGATCGCGCCGCTCGCCGTTCTGCTGGCGCTGAGCCTGGCCGGCCCGCTGACGGCCCAGCCGCCGGCCTTGGACCTGCCGACGGCGCCGACGCCGGTGCTGCAGCCTTCGTTTGCCGAGCGTCCCGTCGACGATCTCGACGCCCTCTTCGAAAAGGCGAGCGCGCTGCAGCGCGAAGCCGAGGTGCGCCACGCCCGCGAAAGCGGCGGTTCGCCGCGGGCCGAACCGTCGCCGGCGGTTCAGGGTCTGCGCGCCGAGGCGGCGGGGCTCTACAAGCGCATCCTGGCCGAGAAGCGTTGGGCCTCGGGCGCGTGGCACAACCTGGCGCTCGTCTACCGCGCCCAGGGCAATTTGCCGTCGGCCGACCGCGCCCATCAGGAGGCGATCGAGAGCGCGACCGCGCGCGCCGGCGTCGACGCCACGTCCGCAAGCCGCATCGCGCCCTACCGCCTGGCGCACGCCGAGACGCTGGTCCAGATGAAGAAGATCGGCGACGCGGCGGCGATCTACTGGGATCTGGCGATGCGTCATCCCGACGCCGCCAAGCCGCGCGACGCGCTGGTCGATCTGCTGCGCGCGACCCGGCCGAGCGAGCTGGTGCCCGCGCTGCGCGCGCTGAGCGACGCCGGCCAGGGCACATGGGCGGCGCGCACGGCGGTCACGCTGCTGCGCGAGGGCGTCGGGCGTCGCTCGCGCAACGCCGCGGCGCTGCGCACGGCGCTCCTCGGCGTCGTCGCGCGCGCCCTGGCGGCGCAGCGCTACGATCCCGAAGCCTTCCCGCGCACCGAGACCGCCGCGCAGCTGCGCCCGCTGCAGCGCGATCGGACGATCGGCCCGGGCGTCGCCGAGCTGCTCCAGCTGCACGATGAGCGCGTGTGGCAGGCCGATCGCTACGGCTGGTGGCGCAAGACGACGGCCGGCGACGACGCGCCGCGGCCGCGCGACGACTTCCGCGTGATGCTGCACGCGATGGGCGACTGGTACGGCCGCAACGACCGGGCCGACACCGCCGCCAAGTGCTACCGGCTGGCCAGCGATCTCGACCGCCGCGCGCCCGACGTCGGGGCGGTGCGTCGCTTGGCCCTGCTGCACGCGCGCGCCGGCGACGCCGCGGCGGTGTCGCAGCTCGCCCGGCGCGCCGAGCGCACGGTCAAGCGCGCGGAAGCCGAGCCCCAGCAGCGGCCGGCGGCGTTCGACTACCGCGCCACCGTCGGCCGCATCTTCGGCCATCTGGCAACGCGCGAGAACCGCGCGTCGGCGTGGGGCGGCGCGCGCGAGCCGACCTCGGCGATCTACCAGCTCGACCGGGCGCGCACGCTCGCCGTCTCGCTCGACGCGCGCGCGACGATGCGGCCCATTGCCGGCTGCCCCGACGGTCGCTGCGCGACGCCGTCGCCCGCGCACGGCGTCACCGGCCCCCGGTCCGCCAAGGCGACCCCGCACTTCACGCCTGAGATGGCCGAGCTGCTCGCCACCGGCCTCGAGGCCCAGGGCAAGACCCTGCGCGCGACCACCGTGCGCCTCGACGCCGCCAAGGCGCAGCTCGACGCCGATCGTCCCGCGGCGGCGGCGAAGCTGACCGCGCCGGTCAAGCAGCTCGACGCGGATGCGCTGACGCCGATCCAGCGCCAGCGGCTGCGCACCATCGACACGCGCGTCGAGGCGGCGCCGCGTACGGATCTGCGGCTGGAGCTTCAGCCGACGCTGCGGGTCGATCCCAGCACGGTGCGTCGCATGGAGACGCTGCGCACCGAGGACGGCGAGACGTCGGGCGGCGGCGGCTGACGCGGATCAGCGCGGCAGATGCTGCAGCGCGAGGACGGTCCAGTCGTCCTGGCGCTGCGCCGTGCCGCTGCGTTCGGCGACGCGCTCGAGCAGTCGATCGAGCCAGTCGTCGAGATCGTCGTCGTCGCGCGGCGCCCCGAGCGCGTCGAGCAGGCCCTCGAATGCCTCGTAGCCGATCGGCTCGCCGTTGTCGCCGGGGGCCTCCGGCGGTCCGTCGGTGAGCAGCAGCAGCACGTCGCCGGGCGCGAGCGCGTGTTCGACCGCGACGTGGCCGACCTGCGGGCGCAGGCCGATCGGCAGGCGCGGCTGCGGCGCGTCGAGGGCTTCGGCGGGCCGGCCGATGCGCAGGCGGTAGGCGTCGGGCAGGCCGGCGTTGATCAGCGTGACGTGGCCGCTCGCCGGCTGATAGCGCGCGAGCGCGAGCGCGACGAATTCGCGCGCGCTCAGCTCGGCGTGCAGCTTGGCGTTGAGCGCGGCGACGGTCTCGGCCGGCGTGCGCGCCGCGGCGAGCAGCGGCAGCACGGCCTTGACGGTGGCGGTGATCAGGCTGGCCGTGACGCCCTTGCCGGCGACGTCGGCGACGGCGAGGTAGTGGGCGTCGGCGCCGTCGATCGGGCCGTGGTCGTAGAGATCGCCGGCGACGAAGCCGGCCGGCAGATTGCGCGCGGCGAGGCGCCAGCCCGGCCCGTCGGCGCGCGGCGGCGGCAGCAGGCGCTGCTGCAGTGCGCGCGCCAGCTCCATCTCGCGCGCCGCCAGATCGCGATCACGCTGGGCCTCGAGCGCGGCCCGCTCGGCGCGCTGCGACGACGCGATCGCGAGCGCGACGTAGCTCGCGGCGGCGGCGAGCAGATAGACCATCAGCCCGAGGGCGACCAGCAGCGGCACCTGCTGCCCGAAGCGCGCGGGCAGGTCGTCGGCGCCCAGCGCGGTCCCGATCGCCACGGCGAGTCCGCCGCCGGCGAGCTGCCAGAGCGACACGGTGAGGAGCGCGGCCGGCACGTGGTTGGCGGCGACCTTCCAGAGCCCGGTGGCGCGCAGCGGCGCTTGGCGGCTGGGGAACCAGGCCGCGAGGCAGAGAAACGCGTAGATCAGCACCATCGGCACCGCGAACGCCGTCGCCTCGGCGAGCGTCCAGCCGCCGACCTGCACGAGCAGTCCTGCGACGAGCAGGATGAACGGCGTCCAGACGAGCAGGTAGAGCGGCAGGCGGCCGCGGGCGAGGATCGGATGCATCGCGGTCTACGACGTTACCAGGTGCGGATGGTTGCGCCGGCGGGCGACTTTTTCCGAAAAATCTGATTGAAGACTTTGTGATTCGGCTTTCTGGACACGTCTTATGAAGTAGAGACTCATTACGGTCGACCGCTCGGGCGTCGTGCTGTCGGAGCGCGACGCGTCCGGGCTCGAGATCGCGTACGCGTACGACCAGCTCCATCGCGTCACGGCGGTGAAGCCTGATGCGGCGCACGGCGGTGGTACGTCGCAGACGCGCCGGTGGGATTTCGACGGTCGCGGCTTCCTGCTGTCGGAGGAACATCCCGAGAGCGGCCGCACCGAGTACGGCTTGTATGACGCCCGCGGCCGCGCACATCGCGTGATCGACGGCACGAGCGATCTGCTCTTCTCCTATGACGCGTACGAGCGCCTGACGCAGGTGCGTGAGACGGGTTCGGATCGTCCGTGGCAGTCGTTCACCTACGGCACGTCGGGCCGCTCGACGAACCGCCTGATCGAAGCGATCGGGCACAACTGGATCCGCATCCCGTGGTCGCCGTCGCTCCTGACCGACGTCGCGGTCACTGAGCGCTATGTGCACGACGGCCCGGGCGGGGCGGTATCGAGCAAGACGACCGAGGTCAGCGGCGGTCAGCGCTTCACGCAGGCGTGGCAACACGACGCGCTCGGCAGCGTCACGAAACTCACCTATCCGCGCTGCACGCACGCAGCGTGCGCGAGCAGCGCCGGCACCGGACCGTCGAGTACGCAGACGCGTCACTACAGCCGCGGCTACCTCGCGTCGATCCCAGGCTTGCTGAACGGGATGTCGTACGACGTCAGCAGGATGGCGACGCAAATCCGTCACGCGAGCGGGCTGCGCGTCGACGTGGTGCCCGACGCGAGCGGCCTGCCGCGTCCGCGCGACATCCGCGCGTCGTGGTCGTCGGGCTGGCCGGGGTCCTTGGAAGAGTCGAAGAACCTGCTGCCCACCGACGATCCGCTCTTCGTCGCGCGGGGCGTTGCCGCCCTGGGCGCGCATCGCTTTGACGGCTCGGGCAACGTGAGGGCACGCGGGTCGGAGTGGTACGCCTTCGACGGCGCGAACCGCCTGCGCTCGTACAACTTGGGCAGCGGCTCGAAGCAGGAATACGGCTTTGACGGCTTCGGCAACCTGAATCGCATCACGACCGACGGCGTCCACAGGACGCTGCCGATGCTGACAGCTTCGAATCGCCTGGCGGCTGGCGGCTGGCCCTACCCCGATTTTGTGGACACCTAAGAAGGCGCGATACTGCGTCAGGAGGTATCCATGGCCAGAAGACCACGACGAAAGTTCACGGACGAGTACAAGGCCGAAGCGGTGCGG
>JBCCOR010000146.1:0-9363 GCA_039025295.1 Acidobacteriota bacterium | reverse complement strand
GAGGCGCGCGTCGAGCTCGGCGATCGCACGGTCGTCGAGGATGTGCTCCATCAGCTCGGCGTCGCGGTGGACATGGTCGCTGGCGAGCGCGAGCCGATGGGTCAGATAGACCTCCCACAGCCGGTGCTTGCGCACCACCGCCATCGCCCGCGCGGCGCCGTCGTCGGTGAGCGACAGGCCGCCGCCGTCGGCGCTCGGCATGAGCGCGCCGTCGCGCCTCAGCCGGGCCGCCGTCGCGCGCAGCACACCCGGCGTGCCCCAGCGCTCGCCCAGGAGCCACGCCACCGGCACCGGCGCGTCGGCCTGTTCGGGATGGCGCTCGCCCCACAGATAGAGGTCTTTGAGCAGGTTTTCGCGCCGCACGCGCTGGACCAGCCGACGCCGCCGCAGCGCCGCGCCGAGCAGGCCGCGATCGGGCGCGAAAAGCAGCGAGGCGAGCAGCACGGCGCTCGACACCAGCACGATCACCGGTCCGGTCGGCAGCTGGGCGACGCGCGCGCTGAGCAGCGCGCCGATCGCGCCCGCGCCGCCGCCGATCGCGCCCGCGATCACCAGCATCACGCTGAGCCGCTCGGTCCACTGGCGGGCGGCCGCCGCGGGCGTGACCAGGGTCGCGACCATCAGCACCACGCCCACGGTCTGCAGGCCGACCACGACCACGATCACCAGCAGCACCGTCAGCAGCTGCTCGAAGCGCCGCATCGGCAGGCCCAGGCTGGCGCCGTAGTCGGCGTCGAAGCTCAGCAAAGCGAATTCCTTGAAGAACACGATCACCAGCGTCAGCACGATCGCGCCGAGCGTTGCCATCAGCGCCACGTCGCGCGGCAGCAGCGTCGCCGCCTGGCCGAAGAGAAATTTGTCGAGCCCGCTCTGGTTGCCGATCGGCATGCGCTGAATCGCGGTCAAGAGCACGATGCCGACGCCGAAAAACACCGACAGCACGATGCCGATCGCGGCGTCTTCTTTGGTGCGGCTCCAGCGCACCACGCCGAGCACGACGAAGGCGCCGATCAGGCCGGCGACCAGCGCGCCGGCGAAGAGCACCAGCGGCTGCTTGCTGCCGCCGCTGAGCAGATAGGCCAGGCAGACGCCGGGCAGGGCGGCGTGGGCGAGGGCGTCGGAGAGCAGGCTCTGGCGACGCAGCAGCGTGAAGCAGCCGAGCACGCCGCCGACGACGCCCAGCAGGCTGGCGCCGACGAGCACATTGCGCGCGCTCCACGACAGATCGAAAAAGTCGAGCATCGCGCGGCGTCAGTCGTCGGCGCGCGCGCCGCTGCCGCGCCGCAGCGCCTCGGGGCCGCGCGTGCGCAGCAGGGTTTCGGTGGCCTGGTCGAGCACGGTCAGACGGCCGCCGTAGGTGCGCTGCAGGTTGTCGCTGGTGAAGGTCGTCTCGATCGGGCCGTCGGCGACCAGCCGCAGGTTGAGCAGCACGACGTGGTCGAAATAGTCGGCGACGGTCTGCAGATCGTGATGCACGACGATCACCGTGCGACCCTCGTCGCGCAGCGCTTCGAGCAGGGCGAAGATCGCCCGCTCGGTGGTCGCGTCGACGCCGGCGAAGGGTTCGTCCATGAGGTAGAGGCGGGCGTCCTGGGCGAGCGCGCGGGCGAGGAAGACGCGCTGCTGCTGGCCGCCCGAGAGCTGGCTGATCTGGCGCTCGGCGAGATCGCCGATGCCCAGGCGTTCGAGGCAGTCGCGCGCCGTTTGGTGCTCGGCCCGCCCGGGCCGCCGCAGCCAGCCGAGGCGTCCGTAGAGGCCCATCGTGACGACGTCGATCGCGCGTGTAGGGAAGTCCCAGTCGACCGACTCGCGCTGCGGCACGTAGCCGACCCAGGCGCGGCGCGCCGCCGCCGGCCGGTCGTGGATTTTCACCCAGCCGGTGATCGGCTCGACCAGGCCGAGAATCGCCTTGAGCAGCGTGCTCTTGCCGGCGCCGTTGGGCCCGACGACGGCGATCAATTTGCCACTCGGCAGACACAGATCGAGATCCCACAGCACCGGCTGGGTGCCGTAGGCGACGGTCAGGTCGTGGACCTCGATCGCCGGCCGCGCGTGCGCGCCCGAAAGGGCTTCGTCGCCGATGGCGCGAGCGAGCGGGGCGGGCGTTGCCGAGGCGTCCATCACGGCGTGCCTGCGTCCGCGGCCGCATCGTCGGCGGGCAGCGTACCGCCGAGGCCGGCGACGATCGCGCGCACGTTGTGGCGCACCATGCCGACGTAGGTGCCGGCGTCGGTGCCGGCCGGGCCCATGGCGTCGCTGTAGAGCTCGCCGCCGATCGCGACCGCGTGGCCGCGCTCGGCGCACGCCTGCTGCACCGCCTCGATCGTGCGCGTCGGCACGCTCGACTCGACGAAGATCGCCGGAATCCGACGCGTCACCACCTGCTCGACCACGCGGTCCACGTCGTCGAGACCGGCCTCTGCCAGGGTCGAGAGGCCCTGCAGGCCGACCACCTCGAGGCCGTAGCGCTGGCCGAGGTAGCCGAAGGCGTCGTGCGCCGTGACCAGGATGCGCCGCTCGCGCGGAATCGTGGCGAGCGCGGCCTCGGCCCAGGCGTCGAGCGCCATGAGGTCGCCGCGCAGCGCGTCGCCGCGCGCGCTGAGCGCCGCGGCCTGGTCGGGCGCGATCTGCGCCACCGCGTCGACGATCGGCGGAATCACCTCGGTCCACAGCGCGACGTCGAACCACAGATGCGGATCGACCGCGCCTTGGTCCGCGCGCAGCCGATCCTGGGCGATGCCCTCGGCGACCGCCACCACCGGCCGAGTGCGCGCCATCTTGTCGAGGATGTCGCCGATTTTGCCCTCGAGATGCAGGCCGTTGTAGAGGATCAGATCGGCCTCGGCCAGCCGGCGGACGTCGCTCTCCGACGCTTTGTAGAGATGCGGGTCGGTGCCGGGTCCCATCAGCGCGTCGACCGCGGCGCGATCGCCGACGATTTGGCGGGTGAGGTCGGCGATCATGCCGGTGGTGACGACGATGCGCAGCGCGCTGCCGTCGTCGCCCGATGATGCGTCGTCCGGTGAGGGCGCGCAGGCGAGCAGCGTGAGCAGGAGGAGAATGATTGCGAGACGGCTTTTCGGCATTCCAAAACTCTAGTTGTGGTGATGAGAAATGTCAATTCGACCCGTGATGGCGAACCGCGGCACTATTTGCATGACGCGATGATCATTTTCATGGCAACCAACGTTGTAACTCAATTAGTGGCTGGGCATCTCATTGAGCAAGACACGCGCGCCGCCCGCAGGACCCGCCCGCGGGCGACGCTTCATCGCGACCGTCGATCCGAGGTCATTATGCGTCCCCGTCGCTCGTCCATCGTTTTTCTGTTTCTCCTGCTGACCGCCCTGCTCAGCGCGCCCGCGCCGTCGAAAACCGGTTTGGCCCTGCCCGGGCCTTCGCTGCTGGCATCCACCGACCGCGCGCCGGCCGGCGTCGCGCTCCAGCTCACGACGTCGAACGACTTCGTCGCCGGCAACGCGCGCACCGACGATCTCTACACCGCCGATCTCGGCATCGATCTGCGCCGTGGCGCCTGGACGCTGCGCCTGGGCGAGCGCATGTTCACCGACCGCGAACGCGATCTGCGCTTCGACGAGACCAGTGCGCTGGTGACCCGCGATCTGCGCCTTGGCGCCGCCGGCGATCTCTGGCTGCAGCTCGGCCTCGGCGCCGTCCACGTCGGCGAAGGCGTGCTCGGCGAGGATGTTCAGAACGCGCTGCACCGGGTGATCGGCGCCGACGAGGTGCATCTGTCCTATCTCGATCCCAACCGCTGGCATGCGCGCCTGACCGCGGGCGTGGCCCGTCCGCTGACGTGGGCGCGCGCGCTCGGCAGCGACGCGCTGGTGGCTTCGGCGCATCTCGACGTCGCGCCCGACCTGCGCAGCACCGCCAAGGTCGATCTGCGCAGCCACTGGCAGCTGACCGGCGACGTGGCGCTGCAGGCCGCCGTCGGCGCGCGCGCCGATCGGGTGGATTTCGCGCCGCTCGCGCGGCGGGTCGAGGATGCCGGCCCGACCGCGCAGCTGTCGGTGATGTGGCAGCGCCTGTCGCTGACCTGGAGCCACAACCGCTACGGCACGGCCTCGAACCATCTGCGGCTCGGCTATCGCTTCGCGATCGGCACGCCGGCGGCCGACGATGGCGCCCCGGGCGCGCTGCGCTGAGCCGGGGCGAACGCGGCGTCAGCCGACGCTGTCGTCGTCGCCCTCGGCGGCCGGCTCGCGCGCGCCGAAGAACCAGGCGCGCTGCGGGTCGTGGCGATCGGGCAGGTAGTTGGCACGGTTGCGCACGTCGCGCACCATCGCCTCGCGCGCCGCGTCGTCGAGCCCGAGCGCCTCGCAGGCTTGGATCATCAGATCGAGGGTCGAAACGAAGCGCAGGCGCGGGAAAAGATCGGTGCCGACGAAGCGCTGGCGGCGGTCGTCGGTCAGGAGCGGCAGGCCGAGGCAGGCGGCGATCGCCACCGCCTCGGCGTCTTCGTCGGGCAGCAGCTCGGCGCAGCGCACGAACGGACCGATCATCTCGGCCTCGAGCGCCTGACCGCGCAGCAGGCCGGCTTCGTGCAGCGGACCGAGGTCGATCGGCTGACGCGGCAGCTCGTCGCTGTACATCGTGCCGACCTCGTAGCCGGGCTCGATCAGCAGCAGGCGCTCGCGCGGCACCGCCGGCGAGATCACCAGCGTGTGGCCGAGTGCCTGCAGCATGTCGACCGCGCGGTCGGTGGCGATCAGGTTGAGCAGGCACGAAGCGTCGGCGACCAGCGGCTTGAGGGCTGCGGCGTCGAGTCCGGGGTTGTCGGCCAGCTCCTCGGCGCCGGTGACCGGCGCGTCGTCGTTGGCGCTTTCGAGATCGGTGGACGGTTCGGGCATCGCGCGCTCCGGATCAGCTCAGGGTGACGATGTTTTGATCGAGCCGCAGCTCGACCTCGTGATGCTCGCCGACGGGCTGGAACGACCAGCGATGGTGCAGGTCGCGCGCCCGCGCCCGGTCGACGTCGAGATAGTCGGCGAGCGCGCGCTCGGTGATCAGGCCGCGCTCGTAGGCTTCGAGCGCCAGCGTGATGTAGTGCACCGGGAAGCGGCTCGGGGCGTTGCGCTCGGCGCGCGGCGACTCGCGGATGCGGTGCGGCTGGCTCGGGCGGAAGCGCTCGGCGGTCAGGCGGCGGTAGGTGTCTTTGGGGAAGAAGCTGAGCTCCTCGAGCCGCCGGGTCATGAGCGAGAAGGTGACCTCGTAGAGATCGGCCATCCACAGGATGTCGGCGACGCCGAAGCGGCCGCCGTTGGCGCGGCAGCGGTCGGAGAACTGCTTCGACACGCTCGGCCGTGGCAGCAGGAACGAGCGCGCGAACGCGTCGGCGAAGACCTGCGACGCGTTGGGGCGCTTGCGCGGCGTGGTCGGCAGGATGTTGCCCTCCTCGCGATCGCGCAGGAAGTGGCCGACCTCGTACGACAGCGACCAGCGGCGCTGGCCGTGGCTCTGGCTGCGGTTGACGCCGATGCAGGCGCCGAGCTCTTCGGTCCAGATCAGCAGGCCGGCGACCGAGGCCGGCAGCTCGTCGATGTAGAAGATGCGCAGGCCGGCCTCGACCTCGAGCCGTTCGTTGAGGCCGACGGCGGGGCCGTTGCCGAGGCCGAGGATGCTGCGCACCGAGCCGGCGGCGTGCTCGCCGGCGAGGCGCGGATCGAGGCCGCGGCGGCGTCCGCTGACGCGGTAGGTCTCGAGCGCCTCGAGCGGCGCGCGCGGTCGGCGGATCGCGAGCACGCGCTCGAGCTCGACGAATTTGCGCGCCAGCGCGGTGACCCGCTCGACCGAGCGCCGCGCGTCGCGCAGGCCGACCTGGCGCGCCAGGCGGAAGCGCGGCGTGGTTTCGGCGCGGGCGCGATGCTCGGCCAGCAGGTCGTGAACGTCGACCTCGAGCAGCTTGGCCAGGTTGATCAACACGGCCGGCTCGGGGCGGACCTCGCCCTTTTCGATCGCGATCAGATCGGCGCGGCTGAGGTCGGCGCCGTTCTGAAGATCGGCCTGGGTGAGTCCGCGCTCGTTGCGGATGGTGACGATGCGCTCGGCGAGTGCTTCGGTACTGAGCACGATGGGTCCTCGTCGGATCGGGTGCCGCGGCGCGCCTTGGGCGCGCGGCCGCCGCAGGTTTTCGGCATTGTATCTGGAAGGCTACGCGATCGCGCGCTCAGCGATCGAAGACCGCCACCAGCTGCTCCATCCACGCGGCGGCGCGTCCATCGGGTCGGTAGAGCCAGCCGTGGACGACGCTGTAGCCGTCGCCGGCCGCCAGCACCTCGGCGCGCAGCCACCACCAGCCGTCGGGATCGAAGGGCGAGAGATCGAGCAGATGCGCGGTCCAGGTGACCGAGCTGAGCGGCGCGGGCCGATCGGTCATCGGCAGGGTCGCGGGCGGCCAGGCGTCGAGCAGGCCGAGCACCGCGGTCAGCGGCTCGGTGACCGCCGTGCGATGCCGGCACCAGCCGCCGATCACGCCCTCGGTCGCGCTGGAAAAGGGCTTGCCGCCGTCGGTCCAGCGATAGCGGAAGTGCTGGGTGAAGGCCGGCGCGATTTCGAGTGGCAGCACCGCGTCGTCGAGCGTGTCGGGCGCCGGCCGCGCGGGACGCGGTGGCGCCTCGGCGCGTACCCTCGACGGTCGCGAGGCGCCGAAGACGGCGGTGAAGGTCGCGCAGCGCGCGTCGTTCTGGAACGCTTCGGCGTGCATCTGCGCGGCGCTGCGGCCGATCCGGTTCGGGCCGGCCGTGAACGTCGCCGGCACGTCGCAGACCATCGGCTTCAGGAAGCTGGTGGTGACGACGCGGGGCGTGCGCGCATCGTCGCCGACCGCGTCGCGCATCAGGTCGGCGGCCGCGGCGGTGACGAGGCCGCCGAAGAGGGAACGGCCCTGCGCCCAGGTCGCGGGCGCGGTGAGCGTGCGGCGTCGGCCGTCGTCGTTGATCGGCGCGATGTCGGTGTCGCGGAAAAATTGGTCGAAGTCGGTCATGGCCTCGGGGGGTTGGGATCCGGAGCGGATGAGGAAAGGAACGAAAGGATCACGGCAGGGCGAGGGTGCTGGCGTCGGCGAGATCGGCCACCCGGATGGCGTCGAGGGTGATGGTCGACACCGCGCGCAGTCCGTCGACGACCGACGGCGAGAGCGCGTCGATCGCGAGCGCGTCGGCGCGCGTCGACCATTCGGTGCCGAGGTTGATCTGATCGGCGAAGCGCAGGCCGCCGACGGTGCGCGCGTTGACCAGCCGGCGGAAGCGCAGGCCGCCGCCGCGCCAGCGGCCGTCGGCGTCGTGGCCGTCGTCGTAGACGTAGGCGAACTGCACGAGTTCGGCGGTGTCGGCGTCGAACCAGTAGTGGTAGACGTCGTCGGCGTCGGTGCTGCTGCCGACGTCGAAGCCGACGCGCACGCGGTGCAGCCGGCGCGCGCCACCGTCGTCGGTCGGCCAGGTCTCGACGCCGAGATCCTGCTTCCACACGCTCGGGTCGTTGAGTCGGTGGGGCAGGAAGGGGAAGTACACCCGCGCCATGATCGTGTCGCGCACGCGCTGGGGATCGTCGACCGGCGCCATCGCGCCGTCGCGCATGCGCGTCACCGCGTCGGTCGGCGCGTTGGTCATGGTCAGCACCTCGCGCACGGTCGCGCCGCCGTCGGCCGAGCGCCGATCGCGCGCGATGGCGTAGCGGTAGCGGCCGGCGTCGACCCGCGCGAAGACCGTCGTGCAGCCCGACTTCGAGCACAGCTCGAGGCGCGTCGCGGAGTCTGCGTAGCGATCGCCGCCGTGGTGCGCGATCGCGCGGTCGACGATGTCGAGCTGGCGCACGCGCGGGATCGCGTCGGCGTCCTGGGCGCGCGCCGCGCTGGCGAGCGCCGCCCAGCCGACCAGGCCGGCCGCGACCAGACCGGCTGCGACCCGGCCGAACGCAATCCAGCCGGCCGCAGCTCGGCCGCGCGCGACGCCCGCGCCCGGCTGGTGCAGCCTCGACGCGACTGCGTCAAGCGTTTGAAAAATCTTGAGCATGCGCCCATCATAGCGTGCGCCGGGGCGAAACATCCGCCGTCCGCGGCGCATCCCACAGCCGCATCCGCACCGCAGCCGGACGCGAAAAACTTCGCAGTCCCCGTGCCCGTTCGACCTGTTTCTCGCGTCCTCGACGCGTCCGAGTTCCCATGACGCCGCCCGCTTCGCGCTCGACATCCGACCGCCGATCGCCGCGCCTGCCCTGGATCGCCCTGGGCCTGACGCTGCTCCTGCTGTGGCTGGTCGGCTATCCGCTGCTCCTGACGGCGCTCGCGGGCGTCGGCCTGGCCGGCGGACGCGGCAGCGACGGCTTCACCCTCGAGGCCGTGCGCGCGTTCGTCACCCGCGCCGACGAGTGGCGGGCGCTGTGGGGCAGCGTGTGGATCTCGCTCGCCTCGGTCGGCCTGGCCGGCGCGATCGGCGTGCCCCTGGCGTTCCTCTTCGGCCGCACCGACTTCCCCGGCCGGCGCACGCTCGGTGCGCTCGTCGCCCTGCCCGTGACCTTGCCGCCGCTGGTGGGCGTGATCGCCTTCCTCTATCTCGTCGGCGAGAGCGGCTTTCTAAGCCGTGCGCTGCAGGGCGCGCTCGGCCTCGAGCGTCCGCCGTGGCGCCTGGTCGGGCCGGGCGCGATCCTGCTCGTGCACGCCTACTCGATGTACGTCTACTTCTATCTCTTCGTGCGCGCCGCGCTGGCGCGCCTCGACGCGTCCCAGCTCGAGGCCGCGTCGAGCCTGGGCGCGTCGCGCGGGCGCATCTTCTGGCGCGTGACGCTGCCGCAGCTGCGCCCGGCGCTGCTCGGCGCGTCGCTCCTGACCTTCATGACCTCGCTCGGTTCGTTCTCGGCGCCCTACATCTTCGGCGGCGGCTACCGGGTGATGACCACGCAGATCATCGCCTCGCGGATCAACGGCGAGCTCGCGCTGGCGATGGTCGAGGCGGTGGTGCTGGCGCTGTGCGCGGTCGCGGCGCTGATCGGCATCCGCCTGGCGCAGGGACGCGATCCCGGCCTCGGCGGCCACGGCCTGGCGCCGCGTCCGCGGCCGCTGCGCAGTCCGTGGCTGCGCCTGGGCGCGGCCGCGCTCGGCTGGGCGATCGCGGCGATCGTCGTTTTGCCGCATCTCACCCTGGTCCTGATCTCGTTCGTGCCGCCGGCGACCTGGACGACGGAGCTGCTGCCGCCCGCGCTCGGCCTCGACAACTACCGCGCGGTCTTCGCCGAGCCCGAGCGGCTGCGGCCGGTCTTGAACTCGCTGTGGATGGCGACCGTGGCGACGCTCGGCGCGGTGGTGCTCGGCGTCGGCGCGGCGCGTCAGTCGCTGGTGCAGTCGCG
>JBCCOR010000145.1:0-9397 GCA_039025295.1 Acidobacteriota bacterium | reverse complement strand
TGCAGCTGTTGCAAAGCGTTTCATGTGACTTTCCTTTCCGCCGACGTCTTCGCCGAGATCGTGCCGCGCACCCTCGAGGCCGCCCCCGACGCCCTGCTGGTGGTCGCCACCAACCCGGTCGACGTCATGACCCAGGTCGCGATCCGCCACGCGCGCCTGCCGGCGGGGCGGGTGTTCGGCTCGGGCACGATTCTCGACACCGCCCGCTTCCGCGCGCTGCTCGGCCGCCGACTGGGCGTGTCGCCGTCGTCGGTGCACGCCTACGTGCTCGGCGAGCACGGCGACTCCGAGGTGCTGGTGTGGTCGTCGGCCTCGATCAGCGGCGTGCGCGCCGCCGACTTCGCCGCCGGCGTCGGTCGTCCGCTCGACGACGCCGTGCGCGCGCGCATCGACGACGGCGTCCGCCACGCGGCCTACCGCATCATCGCGGGCAAGGGCGCGACCTGGTTCGGCATCGGCGCCGGCCTGGCGCGGCTGTGCCGCGCGATCGAGCACGACGAGCGCAGCGTCTTCACCGTGTCGGCGCCCGGCGCGATGCGCGACGCCGACGGCCAGCCGCTGCCGGACGCGCCCGAGATCGCCTACGCCCTGCCGCGCGTGATCGGCCGCGCGGGCGTCGGGACGCTCGATCTGACGCCCGCGCTCGACGACGACGAGCGCCGCGGCCTCGGCCGCAGCGTCGGCGTGCTGCGCGACGCCGCCGACGCGCTCGGCCTGCTGAGCCGCCGCGGATAGCGCGGCGGTTTGCTGAGCCGCCGCGGATAGCGCGGCGGTTTGCTGAGCCGCCGCGGGTAGCGCAGCCGCCGCACCGTCTCGCGCGGCGGTCTCTTTTTCTGCGATGAGGCGGGACGCGACGCGGTGCCTCATGAGATCCTCGTCGCATCTGAGCGCATTTGTCGTCCGTTTCATCATCCCGGCCGTGAGGTTCCTGCCGCATGCTTCGTCCTGCCTTGTTGTCTCTCCTGCTCGCGCTGCTGCTCACCCCGGTGTCGCTCGACGCCCGCGCGACGGCGTCGACCGACGCCGCGACCGCAGCCGACGACGCCGTCGACGCGCGCCTGCTGCACACGCTCGCCTGGCGTGAGGTCGGGCCCTACCGTGGCGGCCGCGCCGCGGCGGTCGCCGGCGTGCGCGGCAACCGCGACGTCTACTACTTCGGCGCCACCGGCGGCGGCGTGTGGAAGACCGAGGACGCCGGCGGCAGCTGGACGAACATCTCCGACGGCACCTTCGGCGGTTCGATCGGCGCGGTCGCGGTGGCGCCGTCCGATCCCAACGTGCTCTACGTCGGCGAGGGCGAGAAGACCGTGCGCGGCAACGTCTCGCACGGCGCCGGCATCTGGAAGTCGACCGACGCCGGCCGCAGCTGGACCCACGTCGGCCTCGAGGAGAGCCGGCACGTGCCGCGCATCCGCATCGATCCGCGCGATCCGAACCGGGTCTACGTCGCCGCGCTGGGCAATCTCTACGCGCCCAACAGCACCCGCGGCGTCTACCGCTCGACCGACGGCGGCGCCAGCTGGGAACGCGTGCTGCACGTCAACGACGACGCCGGCGCGGTCGATCTGGTGATCGATCCGACCAACCCGCGCGTGCTCTACGCCAGCCTGTGGCGCGTGCGCCGCACGCCCTGGAGCCTCGAGAGCGGCGGCGAGGGCTCGTGCCTGTGGACCTCGACCGACGGCGGCGACACCTGGACCGAGCTGACCGGCAATCCCGGCCTGCCGTCGGCGCCGATCGGCATCATCGGCGTCGCGGTCGCGGCCGATCCCGACGTGCTCTACACGATCGTCGAGGCCGAGGACGGCGGCGTTTTCCGCTCCGACGACCGCGGCGCGACCTGGCGGCGGGTCAACCAGGAGCGCGCGCTGCGCCAGCGCGCCTGGTACTACACGCGCATCTACGCCGATCCGCAGAACGTCGACACGGTCTACGTGCTCAACGTCCGCTTCCACCGCTCGACCGACGGCGGCCGCAGCTTCGAGCGGATCTGGACGCCGCACGTCGACAACCACGACCTGTGGATCGATCCGGATGATTCGCAGCGCATGATCGAGTCGAACGACGGCGGCGCGAACGTCAGCGAGGACGGCGGCGCAACCTGGACGCGCCAGGACAACCAGCCGACCGCCCAGATGTACCGCGTCTCGACCGACAACGCCTTCCCGTACCATCTGCTCGGCGGCCAGCAGGACAACACGGCGGTGCGCATCCGCCACCGCAGCGGCACGGGCGCGGGCGTCAGCCGGCGCAGCTGGTCGCCCACCGCGGGCGGCGAGAGCGGCCACATCGTCGCCAAGCCCGATCAGCCCGAGATCGTCTACGGCGGCTCCTACGGCGGCTATCTCGAGCGGCGCGACCACCGCACCGGCGCACGGCGCGCGATCCACGTCTGGCCCGACGATCCGATGGGCTGGGGCGCCGAGTCGCTGCGCTATCGCTTCCAATGGAACTTCCCGATCTTCACCTCGCCGCACGATCCCGACCGGCTCTACGCCGCGGCCAACGTGCTCTTCCGCAGCGAGGACGAGGGCCAGTCGTGGACCGCGATCAGCCCCGATCTGACCCGCGACGACAAGACCAAGATGGGCCCGTCGGGCGGTCCGATCACCAAAGACAACACCGGCGTCGAGGTCTACGGCACGATCTTCGCGGCCTTCGAATCGCCGCACGCGAAAGATCTTCTGTGGGCCGGCTCCGACGACGGCCGGGTGCATATCTCGCGCGACGGCGGCGCGAATTGGACGGACATCACGCCCGCGGCGCTGCCCGAGTGGAGCCAGATCAACGGCCTCGATCCGCATCCGACCGAGGCCGGCGGCGCCTACGTGGCGGCGACGCGCTACAAGCTCGGCGACTTCCGGCCGTACTTGTTCAAGACCGCCGACTACGGCGCGAGCTGGACGCAGATCGACGACGGCATTCCGGTCGACGCCGTTACCCGCGCGCTGCGTGCCGATCCCGATCGCGCGGGCCTGCTCTACGCCGGCACCGAGCGCAACGGCGTCTACGTGTCATTCGACGACGGCGCGCGCTGGCAGTCGCTGCAGCGCAATCTGCCGCTGGTGCCGATCACCGACCTGGCGGTGAAGAACGGCGATCTGGTCGCGGCGACGCAGGGCCGCGGCTATTGGATCCTCGACGATCTCTCGCCGCTGCATCATCTCGACGACGACGTCCGCGCGATCTTGCCGCCAGCCGACGACAATGCAGCCGTCGACGATGCGGCCGATGACGATGCGGCCGACGCCGAGGCGAACGAAACGGTGCCGGCGGCGCGGCTGCTGCCGCCGCGGACAGCGCATCGCCTGATCGCGACCTGGGGCGATCGCACGCCGGGTCCGCGCGGTGAGGATCCGCCGCGCGGCGTGGTGCTGCACTACGTCCTGGGCGGCGACGTGCCGGCGGACGCGACCTTCGAGCTGGCGATTGTGGAGGACGACGGCGACGTCGTGCGCCGCTTCGTGCGCGAGGCCGACGACGACGCGAAGCCGAACAGCGCGGATCGGCACGATCCGTCGGCGCCGATCAAGGCGCTCTCGCCCGAGGCCGGCTTGCAGCACGTCGTGTGGGATCTGCGCTATCCCGGCATGCGCACCTTCGAGGGATTGGTGCTGTGGAACGGCCGCGGCGCGCGTCCGACGGCGGTGCCGGGCACCTACCGCGCGCGCCTGACGGTCGGCGACGCGGCGCCCTCGGAGGTCACGTTCACGGTCGCCCCCGATCCGCGCAGCGCGGTCGGCGTCGACGCGATGCGCGCGCAGTTCGACTTCGTCATTGCGGTGCGCGATCTGATCAACCGCATCCACGCAACGCTCGACCGCAGCCGCGACGTGCGATCACAGCTCGACGCCTGGTCGACGCGTCTGGCCGAGGCCGATGACGCGTCGTCGGAAGATTCGGCGGTCGACGAGGCGGAAGCGGAGAAGGAGACGCCGCACGGCGCGGCGCACGAGGCGTGCACGACGCTGCACGCGCGGCTCGAGGCGCTGGAGGCGAAGCTCTACCAGACGCGCAACCGCAGTCCGCAGGATCCGCTGAACTTCCCGATCCAGCTCAACGACAAGCTGGCGTACGTGATGCGCCTGGCGGCGAGCGGCGAAGACCGACCCCCCGACGCGATGCGCGCGGTCTACGACGACCTGCGCGGCGAGGCGGAGACGGTCCTGGCGGAATTCGAGACGGTGTGGACGACCGACCTGCCGGCGGTCGAGGCGCAGCTCGCCGCGGCCGATCTGCCGCGCGTCAACGTCGCGCCGATGCCGGAGGAGTGACGCCGGCCGCGCGGTCGCGCGGCGAGCGTCGCGCGGCGAGCGGCGAGCGACCGGATCAGCGCTCGCCGGCGGTTGGCAGGATCCAGGTGCGGGTTTCGGGCGGCGCGTCCGACGGCAGGACCTCGAGCTCGCCGCGCCGTCCGCCGTCCCACAGCGTGGCGGCGTAGCGCGTCTCGTGACCGCTCGCGGTGTGCGTCACCGCGCCGAAGAGGAAGAGCTCGCCGTCGCGGCCCTCGGTCATCTGCACGTGAAAGCCGAACGCGCCGTTGGCCTCGTCCTCGAGCGCGAGATGTTCGCTGAAGGCCGTGCCCGCGACCTGCTCGCCGAACGGCAGGTCGACCGCAGCCAGCAGGAGCCAATCCAAATGGCCGCCGGCGTCGACTTCGTTCTGCACGTGGCGAATCAAGCCCTTCGCGAAGCGCCGCGGCTGGTCAGCGTTGTCGGCGGCGATTTCCGCACCCGTGCGGTTGTCGACGCAAGTCTTCGTCTTGTTGGGATCGCACACGCCGCGTGGGACGCACGTCTTCTTGCCCGCTTCGGAGACGTGGACCTCGCACGAGCAGTGGCCCGACGTGCCTTCCGGTGCCGCGACGCACTCGTTCTCAGCCGAGCACAGCATGCACGACTGTGCGGCCACCGACGCGGGCACGCCGAGGGCAACGATCCCGAGTAGCGCGAGTCCCCACCCAACCTTGCTCATCCAATGCGTGACGTTCATCTGAAGCCTCCACTCAATCATGCTCATTCGTATGAATCTGCTTTTCTAGCGTGAAATCTTCAAAAGCGTAGCACAGCGTAGGCCTTCGTCGTGCCAGTCACAAGTGCGCGTTCGCTTTGACTCCGATCAACCGCGTGAGTACAATCGCAGGTCCCTGTCGCACTCCTGTCGGACCGCGCCGATCGCGCGCGCTCACCGACCTTCGCGGAGAGGTGCTGGAGTGGTCGAACAGGGCTGCCTGCTAAGCAGTTGTCCGGGTTACACCTGGACCGAGGGTTCGAATCCCTCCCTCTCCGCCATCTCCTCCCCTATCCCCACCCGACAGATCCCGAATCGCGCTTGTCACGCCCGCGTCCGTGGGCGATGATTTGGCGTGCTTCCGTGTATCCATCGACCGTGCCCATCCGGCGTGCGCGCGCAGACTGCGCACGTCCGCTGAAGGAGTTCGACGCTTCATGTCCGAGCCGCTTGCCGGCGGTCCGTCGCCCGACGACCGCATCGCCATCGACACCATTCGTTTTCTCGCCGTCGACATGGTCGAAGAGGCCAACAGCGGACATCCGGGCGCGCCGATGGCGCAGGCGCCGATGGCCTACTGGCTGTGGACGCGCCATCTGCGCCACAACCCCGATGATCCCAACTGGGTCAACCGCGATCGCTTCGTGCTCTCGTGCGGTCACGCGTCGGCCCTGATCTATGCCCTGCTGCATCTCTCGGGCTACGGTCTGCTGCTCTCCGAGCTGCGCCGCTTCCGCCAGCTCGGCAGCCAGACCCCCGGCCATCCCGAATACGGCCACACCGCCGGCGTCGAGACCACCACCGGGCCGCTCGGCCAGGGCCTGGCGACCGCCGTCGGCATGGCGATGGCCGAGCAGCTGCTCGCCGCGCAGTTCAACCGCGACGGCTACGCGCTGATCGATCACCGCACCTGGGTGATCGCCAGCGACGGCGATCTGATGGAGGGCGTCACCAGCGAGGCGTGCTCGCTCGCCGGCCATCTGCAGCTCGGCAAGCTCAACGTCCTCTACGACGCCAACCGCATCTCGATCGACGGCTCGACCGACCTGACCTTCACCGAGGACGTCGCCGCGCGCTACCGCGCCTACGGCTGGCACGTCGTGACCGTCGAGGACGGCGAGAACCTCGAGCAGCTCGACGCCGCCATGCGCGCCGCCGTCGACGAGGCCACCAAGCCGAGCCTGATCGTCGTGCGCACCGAGATCGGCTTCGGCAGCCCCAACAAGCAGGGCACCGCCAGCGCCCACGGCGCGCCCCTCGGCGGCGACGAGACCAAGGCGACCAAGGCCGCGCTCGGCTGGCCCGCCGAGCCGACCTTCCACGTGCCCGAAGCCGCCGCGCGCGCGTTCGCGTCGATCCGCCAGCGCGGCGCCGAGGCCGAGGCCGACTGGCGCCAGCTGCACGGGCAGTACCGCAAGGCCCATCCCGACGCCGCGGCCGATTTCGACGCCCGCCAGCGCGGCGCCCTGCCCGACGGCTGGGACGATCTGCTGCCGCGCTTCCAAGAAAGCGACGCGCCGGTCGCCACCCGCAAGGTCTCAGGGCTCGTGCTCAACGCGATCAGCGATCGCCTGCCCCAGCTGGTCGGCGGCTCGGCCGATCTCGCCGGCTCGAACAACACCCTGCTCGCCGGCAGCACGATCTTCTCGCCCGCGGCGCGGCGCGGACGCAATCTCTACTTCGGCGTGCGCGAGCACGCGATGGGCGCGATCCTCAACGGCCTCGCGCTCTCGGGCATGCTGCGCCCCTACGGCGGCACCTTCCTCGTCTTCTCCGACTACATGCGCCCGGCGATGCGGCTGGCGGCGCTGATGGGGCAGCCGGTCGTGTATGTCATGACCCACGACTCGATCTTCCTCGGCGAGGACGGGCCGACCCATCAGCCGGTCGAGCATCTGGCCGCGCTGCGCGCCATCCCGCGCCTCGACGTCATGCGCCCGGCCGACGCCGCCGAGACCGTCGAAGCCTGGCGCCAGGCGCTCGTGCGCCGCGACGGCCCCACCGTGCTCGCGCTCACCCGCCAGAAATTGCCGCTCCTGCCGGGCGCGATCGAAGGCGCGCGCAGCGGCGTCGCCCGCGGCGCCTACGTGCTCGCCGATCCGCCCGAGGACGTCGCCACGCGCGCCCTGCTGCTCGCCAGCGGCTCGGAGGTCACCCTGATCCACGAGGCGCACAAGGTGCTGTTGGCGGACGGCATCGGCACGCGCGTGATCAGCGCGCCGTGCTGGCGCCGCTTCGACGCGCAGGACGAGCACTACCGCGCGTCGGTGATCACGCCGTCGGTCAAAGCGCGCGTCGCGGTCGAGGCCGGCTGCTCGCTCGGCTGGCATCGCTACGTCGGCGACCACGGCACGATCATCGCCCAGGACGACTTCGGCGCCTCGGCGCCGCACAACAACCTCGCCGAGCACTTCGGCTTTACCGTGGAAACCGTGGTGGACGCCGTCCGCCAACTGCTGCGATGACCCCATCCCAACCGCAGAGCGATCCTTCCGTGCGCGCCGCCGCGACGCCGCTGCCCAAGGTCGTGCGCCTGCGCTTCGTCTACAACGCCGACGCCGGCTGGATGAACGCGGCCAAGGACAGCTGGCTCAAGTTCCTCGGCCAGTCGACCTGCGCGCTGTGCACGATCACCCACGGCCTCGCCGGCGAGCGCCAGGCGTGGCGCGACTGCCGCGACGATCTCGATATCCCCGTGGTCGGCGTGCACCGCGACGAGATCGACCCCGCGCTCGCGCGCACGCTCGACGCGCATGATCTGCCGGTGGTGGTGGCGGTGCTCGACGACAGCAGCCAGCGCGTGCTGCTCGAAAAACCCGCGCTCGACGCCTGCGTCAACGACCCGGCCTGCCTCCGCCAGGCGATCGAAGACGCCGCCGCGGCCGGTCAGCTGCGGCTCGGCTAGGCCGCGCACGCATCGCGAACATTCCCCTCATCGCAGGAGGTCAACCGACGATGACGCGGACCGAAAGCCCTTGGGCGCATCGCCTGATGCGCACCGCTGTTCTCCTCTCCGCACTCGGTCTCGCGATCGCTCAGCTCACCGGCTGCGCGGCAGGACCGCGCAGCGTGGCCACGCCGCACGCGCTGCTCTGCGACGGTGACACGCAGGTCGTCGGCGTGACGCTGCTCAAGAGTCACGACGCGGACCCCGGCAGCCTGGTCGCATTCATCCAGGCCAATTGGTTCGAGATCGACCGGATCGCCGTCGAACAGGGCCTGCTCACGTCCTACGACCTGCTGGCGAAGGACGGCGGCGACGATGCGCCCTGGAACGTCGTGGTCCTCGTGGGCTATCCCACCGCCGGCGGCTACGCCGACATCACGGCGGCGTTCGAAGCGATTCGGTCGGCGCACGAGGTCGTGCCCATCGACGGGCTCACGCAGCTGTCGGATCTCGGTCGGTTCGTCAGCGGCTCCGAGCTCCAGGTGCGCTGCGACTGAAGCAACGCGCGCGGGTACGCGTCAGGCGACCGGCGCGGCGGCCAAGCCGCGCATCACCGTCACCAGGCCGGCTTCGAGATCGCGCGCGAAGTCGGTGCGCATCGACGCAAACTGCGGATCGTCCAGCACCTTCGCCACCGCCGGCGGCTTGTTCTCGAGCGGCCACAGGCCGACGATGAGCACGTGAAGGTGCAGCAGCAGCCGCTGGCAGGCGTGCGGATCGAGTGACGGCAGCGCCGCATGCAGGCTGTTGCCCAGGCGCAGCGTCTGCAGGCTGTGCAGCTCGGTCTTGAGCGCCCGGATCGTCGCCTCGCTCAGGTTTTTCTCCAGCACCGACGTCAGCACGCTCAGCAGCTCGCACAGGCGCGGGCGGCGCACCGCCGCGGCCGTCAGGATCTTCGCCACCGTGTCGATGTCGTCGGAGGCCGCGTACGGCTCGAGCGTGCGCTCGAGCGCGCCGACGAAGTCCTCGAGCTCGGTGAGCAAGAGCTGCAGGAAGATCTCCTCGCGACTCTCGAAATAGCGGTAAATGTTCGACTTGGCCACGCAGGCCCGGCGCGCGATGGCGTTGAGGCTCACGCCGTCGAACCCTTTCTTCTCGAAAAGCGTTGCCGCCGCCGCCAGGATGGCCTGGCGGCGCGCCTCTTTTTGGCCGGGTGTGCGCGCGCGAAGGAATCGTGTCATAGCAGGTCCACAGGTCGCTTATTCTACGTTCGCAGGCCGCACCAGACAAGAATCCGCCTCGAATCACATCCGAAGGCGATCGATAAACATTGCAATCAATCGTTTTATCATCTTCTTTTGGCCAGAAGCACAGCGCCTGTTGACAAGAGACCAACGGTCTTTTAATTTAGAGACCACTGGTTGCTTACACAGGAGAACGCACCATGCGCTGGACCGCCAACGACATCCCCAACCAAACCGACCGCATCGCCATCGTCAC
>JBCCOR010000144.1:0-9484 GCA_039025295.1 Acidobacteriota bacterium | reverse complement strand
TGGTGGCGTGCATGGCGTCCTCGACGCGGGCCTTCTTCTCCTTCATCTCGGTCTCGGTGGCGGCACCGACCTGGATGACGGCGACGCCGCCGACCAGCTTCGCAAGGCGCTCCTGGAGCTTCTCGCGGTCGTAGTCGGAGGCAGTCTCCTCGATCTGGGCGCGGATCTGCTTCACCCGGCCGGCGATCGCGTCGTGGCGCGTCGACTCGCCGGTGTCAGCGACCAGGGTGGTGGCGTCCTTGTTCATCACCACCTTTTTCACCTGACCGAGATCCTCGGCTTTGAGGCTCTCGAGCTTGATGCCGAGATCCTCCGATACGACCGTGCCGCCGGTGAGGACCGCGATGTCCTCGAGCATCGCCTTGCGGCGGTCGCCGAAGCCCGGCGCCTTGACCGCGGCGACGTTGAGCGTGCCGCGCAGCTTGTTGACCACCAGCGTCGCCAGCGCCTCGCCCTCGAGATCCTCGGCGATGATCACCAGCGGACGACCGAGGCGCGCGACCTGCTCGAGCACCGGCAGCAGATCCTTCATGGCGCTGATCTTTTTCTCGTGCAGCAGCAGCAGCGCGTTCTCGAGCACCACCTCCTGGCGCTCGGCGTCGGTGATGAAGTACGGCGAGATGAAGCCGCGGTCGAACTGCATGCCCTCGACCACCTCGAGGGTGGTGTCGAGGCCCTTGGCCTCTTCGACGGTGATCACGCCGTCCTTGCCGACCTTCTCCATCGCCTCGGCGATGATCTGGCCGATCTCCTCGTCGTTGTTGGCCGAGATCGAGCCGACGTGGGCGATCTCGCTGCCCTCGACCGGCTTGGCCATGCCGTCGATGTGCGCGACGGCGGCGCGGACCGCGAGCTCGATGCCGCGCTTGAGCGACATCGGGTTGGCGCCGGCGGTGACGTTCTTGATGCCCTCACGGTAGATCGCCTGGGCGAGCACGGTGGCGGTGGTGGTGCCGTCGCCGGCGACGTCGGAGGTCTTCGAGGCGACCTCGCGCACCATCTGCGCGCCGAGGTTCTCGAGCTTGTCGTCGAGCTCGATCTCCTTGGCGACGGTGACGCCGTCCTTGGTGATGGTCGGCGAGCCGAAGCTCTTCTCGATGACGACGTTGCGGCCCTTGGGACCGAGGGTGACCTTGACCGCGTCGGCGAGCTGGTCGACGCCGCGCAGCATGGCGCTGCGCGCGGATTCGGCGTAGGTGATCTGCTTGGCCATGGGGAATCCTCCTTGAGAACGATGGCGGCGCGGGGTGCGCGAAGCGGGGATCGGCGAAAGATGGCGGGGCGCGTGCGTGGGAGGAGCACTGTTAGCACTCGTGCACTGCGAGTGCTAACAGTAGCGAACGACGACGGCGCGGTCAAGCGCTGACGCGCGCGGTCGACTGCGGAATCAGGGCGTTTCGGGGGCCGTCGCGCGGCCCGGGTTGCGGACCGAGACGGCGGTGAAAGTGGCGCGATGCCAGTCGTCGAGCGCGGGGTATTCGAGGCGCATGCGCTCGGCCGAGAGCGGGCCGCCGTCGCTCATGCGCACGCGGCGCAGGCGCTTGACCGCGCGCTTGCCGCGATCGTTCTCGGCGGCGAGCAGCGCGCGCGCGCCGCGGTGGTACTGGGCCTGGAACCAGAGCCAGTCGGGCAGCGAGAGCGCGCCGCGCTCGTCGCGATCGCTCCAGGTGCGCGGCGCGTGGCGCGCGCCGAGGCGATCCCAAAACGCGTCGAGGCCGGCGAGCCGGCCGGTGCCCTCGAGCTTCTGGCTGAGGCCGAGCGCGATCGTGTGGGCGGCAACGCCGTTCACCCACGGCGCGTCGCTGGTGTAGCCGAGCGCGTCGACCAGGATCTGACCGACCTGCACCTGCACGAGGATGTCGGCGATCGCCACCACCGCCGCCGCCTGCGGCGTGCCGATCAGCGGACGGCCGCGCACGGTCGGCAACGGACCGCCCATCAGCTGTCGCCACAGATCGACCGACGTCTCGTCGCCGCGCGCCGGGGCGAGGATGCCGCCGTCGTCGAAGCGGCGCGGGACGCCGTAGGGTACGTCGATGCGCGCGCGCTGCCAGTGGTCGCGATCGAGCACGTGGGCGCGCAGGTTGACCGGCTCGTCGAGCCACTTCTCGAGCTGGCGCGCGCTCAGCTCGAGCCGGGTCTGCAGGTTGGCGGCGCGGTCGAGGCTGCCCGGGGCGTAGCGCAGATGGGCGCGGTCACCGGCGAGCGGGAAGAGGAAGTACGCGATCTCGGGCTGCGTGACGACGCCGACGGGCGCGGGCAGATCGCCGCCGCCCGTCGCCGCAGCGGCCGGCGTACCGAGCGTGAGCCCGGGCGTTCGGGAACTCGGCGCCTGGGCCGCGAGCGGCATGGCGACGCCGAGCAGGGCGAGAAGCAGGACGGCGGACGACGGAATGCGGGCGGCGAACGGGCACATGGAGCCAGTGTACCCCGGATCGCCGATGCGCCGGCGCTCAGTGGGCCAGCACTTCGCGTGCGGTCGCCAGCACCCGTCGGGCGTCGGGCAGGAGGCGCTGCTCGAGCGGCTTGGCGTAGGGGCTCGGGCGATCGGGATAGGTGACGCGCCGCAGCGGCGCGTCGAGCCAGTCGAAGCAGGTCTCGGCGATGCGCGCCATGATCTCGCCGGCGAAGCCGCTCGTGCGCTGCGCTTCGTGCACCACCACCGCGCGCCCCGTGCGCCGCACCGCGCGCTGGACGGCTTCGTCGTCGAAGGGCACCAGCGTGCGCAGGTCGATGACCTCGGCCTCGACGCCGTCTTCCTTGGCCAGCGCGTCGGCGGCGGCGAGGCAGATCCAGGTGCTGACGCCGTAGCCGATCAGCGTGATCGCGTTGCCCGGACGCACGATCTGCGCGCGGCCGAGCGGCGGCGGCGTGGCGTCGGCGCCGGGCAGGGCGCCCTTGATCCGCCGGTAGAGGAATTTGTGCTCGCAGAAGATCACCGGGTTGGGATCGCGGATCGCCGCCTTGAGCAGCAGCTTGGCGTCCTCGGCGGTGGCCGGGCAGACCACCTTGAGGCCGGCGACGTGGGTGAACCACGCCTCGGGGTTCTGCGAGTGGAACGGCCCCGCGCCGACGCCGCCGCCGACCGGCAGGCGAATGACCATCGGACACGCGAGCTGCCAACGGTAGTAGAGCTTGGCGATGACGTTGACCAGCTGATTGAAGCCGCAGCTGATGAAGTCGCCGAACTGCATTTCGACCACCGGACGGTAGCCGAGCAGCGCCGCGCCGGCGGCGATGCCGAGGGTGCCGCTCTCGGCGATCGGCGTGTCGCGCACGCGATCGGGCCAGCGCTGCCACAGGCCCTTGGTGGCGCGGAAGGCGCCTTCGAAGCGGCCGATGTCCTGGCCCATGAGCACCACCTGACCGTCGCGCTCCATCTCCTCGCGCAGCGCCTGCAGGACGCCTTCGATGTAGGTCGACTGGGTGGCGGCCTGCGCCGCGGGCGGCCCGGGCGGCGGCGGCGGCGGCGGCGGCGGGGTCGGCAGTTCGAGGAACACCGGACGCTCGGCGGTCGCGGGCTCGGGCGGCGCGCTCTCGAGGGCGCGCGCGACCGCGGTCTCGACCAGTGTCTCGATGTGGTGGTGCAGCTGCTTCTGCAGATCGACCGTGAAGACGTCGTCGGCCAGCAGGCGCTCGCCGTAGCGCGGTACCGGATCGGCCTGCATGTAGGTGTCGAGTTCGTTCTTGGGCACCACCTTCAGCGAGTCGTCGCCTTCGCTGTGGCCGCGCATGCGGCCGAGCACGGCCTCGATCAGGGTCGGGCCTTCCTGCGCGCGGGCGCGGCTGACGGCGCGCTGCACCGCCACCAGCATCTCCTCGGGATCGTTGCCGTCGACGGTCTCGGCGACGATGCCGTAGCCGGCGCCGCGGTCGCTCAGGCGCTTGGCGGCGTACTGCTCGGCGGTCGGTGTGGAGAACGCGTAGCGGTTGTTCTCGATGATCAGCACCAGCGGCAGGCGCCACACGGCGGCCATGTTGAGGCCCTCGTGGAAATCGCCGGTCGAGGTGCCGCCGTCGCCGATGAAGTTGATCGCGACGCGGTCGCCGCCCTGCTGCTTGAGACCGAAGGCGCAGCCCGCCGCAACCGGGATCATTGATCCGAGATGGCTGATCATGCCGAAGTGGCGCAGGCCCTCATGCGGTGCGTTCAGGGCGTAGTGGAACGAGCGCTCGATGCCCTGCGAGAAGCCGTCGGCGCGGCCCAGCAGCTGGCAGCACAGGCGATAGAGCAGCGACGCCGGATCGGGACGCAGGCCGTCGGGCGCGCCGAGCTGCAGCAGCGGGAAAGCGCGCGCAGGATCGAGATAGTGGACGAGGATGGCGCCCAGATCGCGATGCAGACTGCACAGGACGTCGCCCGCTTCGAGCGCCATGCCGGCGGCGACGGTCGTGCTTTCGTGGCCGATCTGGCTATACCACTTCGACACCCGGCCGGTTTTGAGCAGCTGGGCGAAGCGCAGATCGAGATCGCGCGCCAGGCGCATGTAGGCGTAGAGCAGCCGACGACGCTGGGTCGAATCGTAGGCCTGGATCGGCGAAGAGCGGAGGAGGGCTTCCATGGCGATGGGGTGTTGACGCAGCGGGGGTCGGCGGCGCTCTCAGAGCCTGCGCACGCGACGCTCGAGGAGTTGGAGCTGTTTGCGGTCGAGATCGAGCCGCTCGAGCACGCGCAGGGCGAGCTCGGCCTGCTGGCGCTGACCGTCCTGAATGAAGGTCTCGATCGCCGCCAGGCCCTGCTGCAGCGACGCCTGACGCCGCAGCGCCTGTTCGTGTTCGTCGATCTCGCGCATCAGCTCGGCCGCGCGCGAGCGGTTCGGAAAGCGCTTGCCGATCGCTTTGGCGACGTCGCGCGCCGCGCCGTGATCGTTGCGCGTCAGATGTTCGCGCAGGGTGCGCTCGTAGCCGCGGATCTCCTGATCTTCCGTGTGGCGCACGCGCGCTTCGTCGATGCCGCGCAGCAGGAAGTCGATCGTCACTTTCGACACGTGCGGCAGGGCGCGCAGCGCGTCGACCCGGCGACGGGCTTCGTCGATCGCACCCTGCGCGAGCAGCGCGTCGATCTCGTCTTTGCGCCGCTGCAGATCTTCCTCGAGCGACAGGCCGTGCTCGATCCGACCGAGCTCTTCGCCGAGCTCCTCGGTCTGCCGGGCCGCCGGATCGATCTTGCGCAGCGCGTCGAGGGCGCGGCGGGCGCCGTCGAGATCGCCGAGATGCAGCGCCTCGCGGCCGGCTTGGTACTGCGTCTCGAGCTGCTGATGACGGGCGATGTCTTGGTCGAGCTCGCGCACCCAGCGCTGGTATTCGGCGCGGCGTGGATGATCGGGCGCCAGCTCGAGCAGCGTGTCGAGGGCCAGCTGCGCGAGCGGTTTCTTGCGCTCCTGCAAGTAGCGCTCGAGCATCGCCTCGGTGGTGCGCAGGCGGTCGTTGGACGGGGAAGAGGTCAAGGTTGGAGGACCACGCAGCAACGTCAATCGTTGAACGGATGCGCGCGCGGTGCGCGCACGAGACGGCAAAGGAACCGAACGGCCGTGCAGCGTATCGCATGGCGGATGCCGTGCGCTGCAGCGACGCCGAGATGTGCATTCTACGGCACCGGTCGAGGCGGGGGAACGCATGTGCGTTTTGGCGGCCGCGCCTGAACAAACGCCAGACAATTTTCCATAGCCAATAGCAAATATGCTAACCTTTGATTTCTTCGTCCATGTCTATCCCGCAATCCCGCTGGACACCCTGTCTTCTCCCCTGTCCACAGGAGAATCGCCCATGTCCGAGCCCTCCTCCGACGTCGCGAACGCGCGGCGTCGCCTGCTCCTCGGCGCTGGCGCGCTCGCGGCCGCCGCGTCGGTCGCCACGCCCAGCCTGGCCCAATCGAGCCCGACGCGCACCCGCGCCATGCGCTCGAACGCGCGTCGTTTCATTCGCCGCAGCGCCACGCCGCCGTCTCCGCCGCTCGCGGCCCTCGCCCTGAACCACATGGGCTTCGGTCCGCGCCCCGGCGATATCGCGGCGTTCAACGCCCTCGGCGCCAACGACACGGCCCGGCTGACGGCCTACGTCGATCAGCAGCTCAATCCGCTCGCCATCGTCGACAGCGAGGTCGCCGCCCGCCTCAGCGCGGCCGGCTTCGCCACCCTCAACAAATCGCGCACGCAGCTGTGGACCGATCATCACGCCAGCGGCCCGGTGTGGTCCGACCGCATCCGCCCGATCGTCGAGACCGAGCGCGCCACGTTCATCCGTGCGATCTACACCAAGCGCCAGCTTTTCGAGCTGATGGCCGCCTTCTGGCACAACCACTTCAACGTCTACGCGTGGGAGTTCTGGATCGCGCCGCAGTGGGTGTACTACGACCGCGACGTGATCCGCGCCAACGCCCTCGGCAACTTCCGCACGCTGCTCGAGCAGGTCGCGCAGAGCACGGCGATGCTCTACTACCTCGACAACTACACCAGCACCGCCGGTGGCCCGAACGAGAACTTCGCGCGCGAGCTCTTCGAGCTGCACACGCTCGGCGCGGAGAACTACCTCGGCGTCATGCGCCAGCAGGACGTGCCGCTCGACGGCCAGGGCAATCCGATCGGCTACGTCGACGACGACGTCTTCGAGGCGACGCGCTGCTTCACCGGCTGGACCTACGCCGACGGCAACAACCCCGACGATCTCGACGACGGCTCCTTCTACTACCGCGCCGACTGGCACGATCGCTTCCAGAAGACCGTCCTCGGTACGTTCATCCCGTCGAACCAGGGCGATCTGCAGGACGGCATGACCGTGCTCGACGCGCTCGCCGCGCATCCGGGCACCGGCCGCCACATCGCCCGCAAGCTCTGCCAGCGCCTGATCTCCGACAGTCCGCCCGAGACGATCGTGCAGGCGGCGGCGGCCGAGTTCACCGCCAGCTGGCAGGCGCCCGATCAGATCGCCCGCACCCTGCGCGTGATCCTGCTGTCGAACGAGTTCCGCACCACCTTCGGCGAAAAGATCAAGCGGCCGTTCGAACATACCGTCAGCGCGATGCGCGCGGTCGACGCCGACTTCCCGTTCCTGGTCGACACCGGTCAGGGCGGCGACGACGTCAACGACAGCAACGGCTTTTTCAACCGCTTCGACGACGCCGGCCAGGATCTGTTCTCGTGGCGCAGTCCCGACGGCTTCCCCGACCTGCGCGAGGACTGGGAGAGCATCAGCCCGCGCGTCGCCAGCTGGCGGCTGCTCAACTGGCTGGTGACGGTCGAGGCCGACGGCAACAGCCTGCGCCTCGACGCCGTCGGCCAGACGCCGGCGGGCGTGCGCTCGGCCAACGCGCTCGCCGATTTCTGGATCGACCGGCTGCTCGGCTACCCGATGGATTCGGCCGAGCGCGCCGAGATCGTCGAGTTCATGGCGCAGGGCCGCAATCCCGACTTCGATCTGCCGCTCGACGCCGACGACGACACCCAGGAGCGCCTCCAGGCCATGGTCGCGCTGATTTTCATGTCCCCCGCCTTCCTCTGGCGCTGACTCAGGAGACGACAGACCATGGCTTTTACCCGACGTGGATTCATGATGGGCTGCTCGACCGCGATCGCCAGCATGGCGGGCGCGCGCTTCGGCAGCTTCGCCTTCGCCGACCCGCTCGGCAGCTTCAACGACGAGACCCTGGTGGTGGTCTTCCTGCGCGGCGGCATGGATGGTCTCAACCTGGTGCCGCCGATCGGCGGCGCCGACCGCGGCCACTACGAGACCGCGCGCGCCGACTTGGCGGTACCGATCAGCGGTGCCAGCGCCGCACTACCGCTCGGTACGAGCCCGTTCGGCCTGCATCCGTCGGCCTCGGCGCTGCACGATCTCTACACCAACGGCAGCTTGGCGATCGTCCAGGCGGTCGGCATGGACGTCAACAACCGCAGTCACTTCGACTCGATGGACTTCATCGAGCGCGGCACGCCCGGTGACAAGACGACCAGCACCGGCTGGCTGACGCGCCATCTGTCGAGCGCATCGAACCTGCCGTCGGAGATCATCATGCCGGCGCTTTCGGTCGGCAATCTGCAGACCACGTCGCTGCTCGGCGAGCGCGACGCGGTCAACATGGAAGATCCGGGCAGCTTCAACTTCAACAGCGGCTACGGCCAGTGGCGCGACGCCCAGCGCGTGGCGATGCGCAATCTCTACGGCGGCACCACGTGGCTGCATCAGGCCGGCCTGTCGGCGCTCGACGCGATGGACATCATCGAGCTCAACGCACCCGACAACTACACGCCGGCCAACGGCGCCAGCTACCCAAGCGGCTCGTTCGGCGATCACATGCAGGTGGTTGCGCAGATGATCAAGCTCAATCTGGGCCTGCGCGTCGCGACCGTCGACCTCGGCGGCTGGGATACCCACAACGGCCAGGGCAACGACGGTGGCGGCTACTTTGCCGGCATTGTCGAGACCTTGTCGCAAGGCCTGAATGCGCTCTACACCGATCTCGACGGCAACGGCGCCCAGAACTACACCTCGCGCCTGACCACGGTGGTGCAGAGTGAGTTCGGTCGGCGCCTGCGCCAGAACGAGGATGACGGCACCGATCACGGTCACGCCAACATGATGCTGGTCATGGGCGGCAGCGTGAACGGCGGCCTGCACGGCACGTGGCCCGGGCTGTCGAACGATCAGCTCTACGACAACGCCGATCTGGCGGTGACCACCGACTACCGCCAGGTGCTGTCGGAGATCCTGATCCGCCGGATGGGCAACAACCAGCTCGGCACGATCTTCCCCGGCTACCAGGACTACGCGCCGATCAACGTCGTTCAGGGGCCGGACCTGACGCCGGTCTACGGCGCGGAGATCTTCGGAGACAACTTCGAAGGCGGCGACATGAGCCGCTGGAGCGCGATCACCGGCGCCGCGACCCGCTGACGCCGTCCTCTCTCGCGCATTCGAGGCAAAAAGAGAGGCCGGAGCCCGCAAGGGTTCCGGCCTTTCGTGTCAGCTTTGGACCAAAGCCTCCAACCAGCGGGAAGAGCCTCGCCAGCGTGCGTGAAGACGCGCATGTGCGTCTGATGAAGATCGGGCGCCACCGTCACTGTAACGTCGGTGTGGTACGTTTTTTCTCTGATCTTCGGATTTACGCCTCCGCGCCATCCCTCGTAAACGCCACGCGCGCGCATCGCGTCGTCGCGGGCCCTGTGTTTGACGTTGTTCCCTGTGTCGATCGCCCGATCCTCCGCCGCTGGCTCCACCACCGTCGCGCTGTCCGGTGATGCCGAGGCGCGGCCGTCGCCGACCGACGGCGACGGCGCGAACGCCCTGCATCCGTCGTCCACTGCGGTCGCCGTCACCCACATCCCGTGGGGGACCTGGATCGAGAGCGGCACCGCGGCCCTGCTGCGCGCCGATCTGGCGTCGGTCCACGCCCTGCAGCTGCATTTGCGCCCGGACGCGCTGGCCGAGGTGCGTCGCCGCCAGGCGCGCGTCGTGCACGATCTCGCCACGCGCTTCGGCGGTACCTGGG
>JBCCOR010000143.1:0-9507 GCA_039025295.1 Acidobacteriota bacterium | reverse complement strand
CGGGCGCCTCGGCGTCGGCGTCGAACGCCTGCAGCTGGTCGATGAAGCCGACGATGCGGCGCATCTGGTCGGCGAGCGCGTCGATCTCGTCGTCGCCGGCCAGCTCGAGATGGGCCAGGCGCGCGGCGTCGGTGACCAGCGCGCGGAACGCGTCGTCGGCCATCTAGCGGAAGATCCCCGAGCGCTTTTCCTGCGTGCCCGAACCGCCGGTCGAGCCGCCGGTGCCGGTGATGCGGCTGTTGAGCTCGCGAATGCGGTCCATCAGCTTGTCGATCTTCTGCTGCGCCTCGTCGCGCAGGCGGGCGTAGTCGGCGCGCATCTTCTCGGCCTCTTGCCGCATGTCCTGCATGCGCTCGTCGGCGTCGACCAGGCGCTGATCGCGCTCGCCGATCTGCTCCTGCAGCGCGCGGATCTCGTCGTTCTTCTCCTCCATCCGCACCTGCACCTGCACTTCCTGCTCCTCGTAGAGCCGGCGGAAGCCCTGCAGTTCCTGAATCTCGGCGAAATCCGAGCTGGCCATGTCGTCCTCTCCTTCGTTTTGCAGACTGGCTTCGATGTTGGGGAACATGCGCCGCAGCTTGAGCGACAGATCCTCGGGATCGGGCGACTGCGCCTTCGCCTCGCGGTAGGTGATCACGCCGTTGACCAGAAGCGCGATCAGCGACTGGTTCATGCTCTGCATGCGGTAGTAGCCGACCGACGACTCGACCTCTTCGCTCAGCTCCGAGGTTTCGCCCTTCTCGATCGACTTGGCGATCTTCGGCGAGTTGCGCAGGATCTCGAGTGCCGCCACGCGACCGTCGCCGCCCTTGCGCTGCACCAGCTTCATCGACACGACGGCGCGCAGCACCTGCGCCAGCTGGGCGCGGATCTGGGTCTGCTGATCGGCCGGAAACGAATCGAGGATGCGGTCGATGGTCTGGGTCGAGCTGTTGGTGTGCAGCGTCGAGAACACCAGATGGCCGGTCTCGGCGGCAGTGATGACGGTGTGGATGGTCTCGGGATCGCGCATCTCGCCGACCATGATCACGTCGGGATCCTGGCGCATGGCGTTCTTCAGCGCCTCGGCGAAGGTCACCGTGTCGGTGCCGATCTCGCGCTGCGAAATCGACGCCTTGGCGTCGGTGAAGAGAAACTCCATCGGATCTTCGATGGTCAGCAGATGCACCGGCCGATGATGCGCGATGTATTTGATCAGCGCCGCCAGCGTGGTCGACTTGCCGCTGCCGGTCGGGCCGGTCACCAGCACCAGCCCCTGCGGCAGATGCGAGAAGTCGAGCAGCACCTTGGGCAGATCGAGTTCCTCGACTGCCTTGATCTCGAACGGGATGCGCCGGAACACCGCCGACAAGTTGCCGCGCTGGAAGAAGATGTTGCCGCGGAAGCGCGCGACGCCCGGCACGCCGTAGCCGAGATCGGCCGACATGCGCTCTTCGAGGCGCTCGCGCTGCTTCTCGTTGAGGATGCCGAAGACCATCCCTTCCATGTCTTCGATCGTCAGCGGCTCGGCTTTGAGCGGTACGAGCTCGCCGTTGATGCGCAGCATGGGCGGGCGTCGGGGCTTGAGATGCAGGTCCGACGAGCCCTGCTTGGTCATGAAGGTCAGCAGCTGGTTGAGCCGCTGGACGTGGGGGCTGGGGGGTGAATCGGACGGAGCCGCCATGCGTGCTTCTCCCGGGGCGTTGCGTGTCGGCCGACGAACGGCGGCGCGGGGACCGAAAAAACGCGCATCCATCGGCGCGTAAAGAGCCTGCCGAGCATAGCAGAGCCGCCGGCGCCGACGCGGGTACCGGTGCGGGTTAGGGCGCGCCGCAGGACGATGCCGAGCGGTGGGATCAGAACTTGCGCATCAGGCCGACCACCACGCCCTGGACCTGCACGTCGTTCGCCGGCACGATGATCGGCTGCATCGCGCTGTTGGCCGGCTGCAGGCGGACGTTCTCGCCCTCCGGATAGAAGCGCTTCAGCGTCGCCTCGCTGCCGCCGACCAGCGCCACCACCATCTCGCCCGGCTCGGCCCGCTCGCGCCGCAGCACCACGACGTAGTCGCCGTCGTGGATGCCTTCCTGGATCATCGAATCCCCGGTGACGCGCAGCACGTAGTGTTCGCCGCCGCGTCCGTTGAGCAGATGATCGGGCACGCCGAAGCGGTCGTCGCCGGGCAGCGCCTCGATCGGCTGGCCGGCCGCGATCAGGCCGAGAAACGGCACCTCGCTCTGCTGCGCCACCCCCGCGGTCGTGCGCAGCAGCTCCAGGCCGCGCTTCTGATTCCAGTCGCGGCGCAGGAAGCCCTTGTCCTGCAGCAGCTTGAGATGTTTGTGCACGGTGCCGTACGACGAGTAGCCGAAGTGATCGCGGATCTCGCGATGGGTCGGCGCGATGTGGTGCGCGCGCTGGAACTCGGCGATGTAGTCGAGGATCTGCTTTTGCCGCTTGGTGAGGTAGGCGGGGGCCGTGGTGCTCATGGCGCGAATTTTAGGCGTAAAGACGGCGTAAGTCAAGCGGGAACGGCGGCGCCGATCGTCCGGCGATGCCGCCCGATCCTTGCTATGATTCAAAGCCCGTTTCCCGCCGTCGCGCGTCTGCGCATGCTGTTGATGTATTCCCGATCGATCAGGTGGCCATGACTGCACAACCGACCGCCCAGCAGCCGAGTACCCAGAATCTGCGCCGCCATCGCGAGCGCCAGCAGCAGGCGCGCGAGCGCCTGGCCGAAATCCTGCGCGATCTGGCCGCGCAGGAGGACGAGCTGTCGAGCCGCAACCGCATCCTCGAGGCGCTGCTCGGCGCCCAGGCGCGCGCCCACTCCGACAACTTCGAAGAGTCGAATATGGACCTCTTCAAGAGCGGCTCGACCAACCGCTTTCGCGAGGCTGTCGCCGCGCTCGATCAGCGCGTGCAGGACCAGCGCCAGGCGGTCGACGAGCAGCGCGGCGCGTTCGAGCAGCTCGAACGCCAGGCCGACGCCGCGCGCTTCGCGCTGGTGACCGCCTCGCGCACCCTCGACTCGGTGATCCGCCATCAGGGCACGGGCCGCGGTTCGCGTCCCGGCACCGGCGCCGGGCGCGGCTCGAAGGCCGGCGTGGGTTCGCGCACCGGCAGCTACGCCGCCGCCAGCGGCTCGCGCGCCGGCAAAGCGCGCCCGCGCTGATACACTCCCGCATCCGATGGATGCGATGCACGCAACGACCGTACTCCTCGTCCGCCACCGCGGACGCGTCGTCCTGGCCAGCGATGGCCAGGTCACCCTCCAGAACACCGTCGTCAAGCACAGCGCGAGCAAGGTCAAGCGCACCGGGCGCGGCAAGGTGCTGGTCGGCTTCGCCGGCGGCGCGGCCGACGGCCTGGCGCTGTTCTCGCGCTTCGAAGGCAAGCTCGAGGAATACCAGGGCAATCTCGAGCGCGCTGTGGTCGAGCTGGCCAAGGACTGGCGCACCGACCGCGCCATGCGCCAGCTCGAGGCGATGATGATCGTCACCGACGCGCAGCACACCTTCCTGATGTCGGGCAACGGCGATCTGATGCAGCCCGACGACGGCGTGGTCGCGATCGGCTCGGGCGCGAACTTCGCCCTCGCCGCGGCGCGGGCGCTGCTGCAGCACACCGAGCTCGAGGCGCGCGCGGTGGTCGAGGCCGCCATGGCGATCGCCGCCGACATCTGCATTTACACCAACGGTCAGCTGACCGTCGAGGAATTGGACGCCGCATGACCGCAACCGCAGCCAACCCGCATCCGCCCTCGGCCGTCGCCGACGACGACGCGCCGCCGCTCGACACGCTGGCGCCGCGGCAGATCGTCGCCGAGCTCGACAAGCACGTCGTCGGCCAGCGCGCGGCCAAGCGCGCCGTCGCCATCGCGCTGCGCAACCGCTGGCGCCGGCAGCGGGTCGAGCCCGGTCTGGCCGACGAGATCATGCCGAAGAACATCCTCATGATCGGCCCGACCGGCGTCGGCAAGACCGAGATCGCCCGCCGCCTCGCCAAGCTCGCCCGTGAGCCCTTCTTCAAGGTCGAGGCGAGCAAGTTCACCGAGGTCGGCTACGTCGGCCGCGACTGCGAGTCGATGGTGCGCGATCTGGTCGAGATCGCGATCGCGATGGTCAAGGAAGAAAAGCGCGCGACGGTGCAGGCCCAGGCCGAGACGCGCACCGAGGAGCGGCTGCTCGAGCTGCTCGTGCCGGCGCGCAGCCGCGGCAGCAGCGGCTTCGACTTCGCCTCGAGCGCGCTCGGCCGTCATCTCAGCCGCGACGCTGGCGAGGACGACGACGACGAGGATGAAGAGGTCGACGCCGCCGCACCGCTGCGCGAGAAGTTCCGCCAGCGGCTGCGCGACGGCGAGCTCGAGCAGCGCGAGGTCGAGATCGAGATCGACGAGACGCGCGCGCCGAGCCTCGAGATGTTCACGCCCCAGGGCGGCTTCGAAGAGGTCGGCATCAACATCAAGGAGATGATGCCCGGGCTCTTCGGCCGTCGCCGCAAGCAGAAGATGCGCGTCGCCGAGGCGCGCGAGGTGCTGCGCCAGCAGGAGGCCGAGAAGCTGATCGACCAGCGCCAGGTCGCCAGCGAGGCGCGCGCGCGGGTGGAGCAGGGCGGCATCATTTTCCTCGACGAGATCGACAAGATCGCCGGCCGCGAAGGCGGTCGCGGCCCCGACGTCTCGCGCGAGGGCGTGCAGCGCGACATGCTGCCGATCGTCGAGGGCACGACGGTCAACACCAAATACGGCATGGTGAAGACCGACCACATTCTGTTCATCGCCGCCGGCGCGTTCCACGTCAGCAAGCCCTCCGACCTGATCCCCGAGCTGCAGGGCCGCTTCCCGATCCGGGTCGAGCTCGACGCGCTCGGCCAGGCGGAGTTCGTGCGCATCTTGAAAGAGCCCAAGGCGTCGCTCACGCGGCAGTACATCGCCCTGATGGCGACCGAGGGCGTGACCCTGAATTTCGACGACAGCGCGATCGACGCCGTCGCCGAGCTGGCCGAGACGGTCAATCGCCAGACCGAGAACATCGGCGCGCGCCGCCTGGCGACGCTGATGGAGCGCCTGCTCGACGAGGTGTCGTTCGGCGCGCCCGACATGGACGGTGTCACGGTCGAGATCGACGGCGCCTACGTGCGCAACGCGCTCGTGGACATCGTCAACGATGAGGATTTGAGTCGCTATGTCCTGTGATCGCCCGTCTGCCCGCCATCCGCGCCCGCGCATTCGCCGGATGCCCGTCGGCTTGCTCATCCTGCTGCTCCTGCTGCCGCTCGCGCTCGCCTGCGGCAAGAAGGGCGATCCGCTGCCGCCGCTGCGCACCGTGCCGCAGCGCATCGACGATCTGCGCGTGCGCCAGGAGGGCACCGAGCTGCGGCTGACGATGACCTATCCGCAGACCACCGCCGCCGGCCTGCCGCTCGGCGGCATCGACGCGGTCGAGATCCTGCAGTACAGCGCGCCGGCGACCGCCGACGGCGAGGTGCCGGTGATCGACCCGCGCACCTTCGAGCTGAGCGCGAAGCCGCTGCTGACCCTGCGCGGCACCGAGCTCGGCGCGGCGATCACCGGCGACAGCGTGCAGGTGCGCCTGCCGCTGCAGGATCCGCTGCCGACGCCGTCCGAGGCGGTGAGCTTCGCCGTGCGCACGACCAAGCTCGCCGAGACCTCGATGCTCTCGAACCGCGCCTCGCTCGTGCCGCGCGCCGCGGTCGCCGCGCCGACCGGCTTCGCCGCGCGCTCGACCGCCCAGGGCGTCGCCCTGACCTGGGACTACGACGCTCCTGCCGCTGCCGCCGAGAGCGAGGGCGACGATGCGAACGCGATCGACGGCTTCGACGTCTTCCGCCGCGACGCGCGCGAGCGCGGCTACGGCGAGCCGCTGCGCCGGGTCGGTGCCGACGCCCGGCGCGTGGTCGACGCCAGCGCGGCGTTCGGCACGCGCTACATCTACACGGTGCGCACGCTGGTCTCGAAGCAGCCGCTGATCTACAGCCTGGAGGCGGGCGAGGCCGAAGTCGATCATCAGGATCGCTTCGCGCCGCCGCTGCCGCAGAATCTCGTGGCGCTGGGCGAGCGCGGCAGCGTGCGCCTGCGCTGGGACGCCTCCGACGCGCCCGACGTCGCCGGCTACCGCCTGTTCCGGCGCGATCCGGGCCAGCGCGACTTCCGCGATCTCACCGGCGGCACGCTGATCACCGAGACCACCTTCGTCGATCGCGGCCTGGCCGCCGGTCAGCGCTTCGAATACCGCGTCCAGGTGGTCGATCAGGTCGGCAACGAGAGCGATCGTTCGCCGGTCACCACGGCCGTCGTGCGCTGAGGTCCGCCGTGGCCGCGTCGACCGAGGCGCGCTGGACCGCGCGCGGCTGGTATCGGCTGTCGGGTGCGGGCAACGACTTTCTCGCCGCGCCGGTCGACGGCGACGATCCCGATCTGCCGCCGCCGTCGCTGGTGCGCGCCTGGTGCCGCCGCGGTCTCGGCCTCGGCGCCGACGGGCTCTTCACGCTGCGCCGCGCGGCAGACGGCGACCGCGCGGTGCCGACGGTCACGATGGTGCACGCCAACCCCGACGGCGGCCGCAGCGATCTCTGCCTCAACGGCAGCCGCTGCGCGGTGCGCCTGGCGCGCGCGCTGGGCTGGTTCGATCCCGCGCGGCCGGCCGTGCTGCGCACCGACGCCGGCGCGCTCGACGTCGTCCCCGGCGCCGGCCCGAGCGATGATCCCCACGCCGTCGCGCTCACGCTGCCGCCGTCGCTGGTCGCGCAGCCGTCGATCGCGGCGCGCGCGCTGCGCGTCGGCGACGCGACGCATCCGGTCGATCACCTGACCGTCGGCGTGCCGCACGTCGTCCGCTGGTGGCACGAGGCCGACGACGGCCCGCTCGCCGCCGCGCCGCTCGCCCAGATCGGCCCGCCGCTGCGCCGTCATCCCGATCTCGGAGCGGCCGGTGCCAACGTCCATCTCGTGCGCGTCGACGCGGCCGACCGCATCGCCGTGCGCAGCTTCGAGCGCGGCGTCGAGATGGAAACCCTGGCCTGCGGCACCGGCGTCGTCGCCGCGGTGCTGGCGGGCACGGCCGCCGGACGGCTGACGCTGCCGACGCGCGCGCGCGTCGCCTCGGACGTCGAGCTGGTCGTCGCGCGCGCGCCGGGCGACCGGCTCGTCCTCGCTGGCGACGCCCGCATCGTCGCCGAGGTCCGGCCGCGGCCCGACGGCGTGCGCCGCGCGGCCGGCGACGTCTGAGTCTGCCCGTCGGTCGGCGCGGTGCGCCCGCGGCCGGCCGATTATGCTTTTGTACCATCATCGCGGTTGCGCTATGCTCGCAGGGTACCGCGCGCGCGCCGCCGCGTCCTCACCGACGCCCCGCCCCGGATGCGCCGCGCGGATCGATCGACGACGCCGCGATGGTCCCCGTCGTCTTCCCGAAGGAACCGCCCGATCATGCCCCCGACCGATCTTCTTTCCTCGCGCGTGCCGGCCGCCGGTGACGCGCCGACCGACGACGCGTCCGCGCTGTCGGTCCTCGTCCCCGAGCCCTACGTCCACATCGGCGACGAGGCGATCTACAACCCGCTCACCGACCGCACGCTCCCGGCGAGCGATCCCGACGACGCCGTGCTGCGCGCGGTGCTCGCGGGCGCGCAGCCGATCGACGCGCTCGACGCCGCCGTCCGCGCGCGCTTCGTCGCCGACGGCTGGCTGGTCGACCGGCGCGGCAACCTCGACGCGCGCTATCTGCTCAAGTACGTCTCGCTCGAGGCGCACACCGTGTGCAACCAGGCGTGCTACTTCTGCCCGGTGTCGATCAACCCGCGCCAGAACCACTTCATGCCGACCGAGCAGTACCGCTCGATCCTCGCCCAGCTCGCGCCCTACCGCGAGACGATCGAGGGCGTGGTGATGATCAGCTACAACGAGCCGACGATCGATCCGCGCTTCGTCGAGCAGGTGGCGATGATCAAGTCGTACGGCCTCGAGCCGGCGGTGCTTTCGAACGGCTCGGGCCTGACGCCCGAGAAAACCGACGCACTGCTCGAGCTCGGCGGGCTGAAATTCCTCTCGATCAACATCTCGACCGTCGACCGCGCGCGCTACCGGCGCGACCGCGGCAAGGACCATCTGCCGCAGGTCCTGCGCAATCTCGACTACGTCAAAGACAAGCCGATGGCGCCGACGATGGACATGGTGGTGCTCGGCACGGGCGACGCGCAGCACAAGGAAGACTACGCCGCGATCTGCGAGCGCTACGGCGACAGCCAGTTCGAGGTGAAGTACTTCGAGGTCATGGACCGCGCCGGCTATCTCGACGTCGGCCGCAAGATCGACCACCGCGGCAAGCAGCTCGCCGGCTGCGAGCTGATCGGCTCGCGCCCGCTGCAGCATCTGCACATCACGCCGCACGGCAAGTGCGTTTTGTGCTGCCAGGACTACGACGAGTACCACATCATCGGCGATCTCGCGACGCAGACGGTCGACGAGGTGCTGACCAGCCCGGCGATGCAGCTGCTGCGCCGCTGGACCTACGGTCTCGAGGAAGCGCCCGACGACTTCATCTGCCGCAGCTGCGAGTTCGCTTTGGTGCGCGAGCCCGACGAGACCGTCGTCGACCGCGCCGCCGAGCCGGGCTCGGCGCGGGTGGTCGCGGGCGTGCCGGCCGACGTCCACACGCCGACGGTCGGCAACACCTGACGCCGCGGCAGCTCGGCCGGTGGCGCGTCAGCTGCGCATTCTCTATCTGCTCGAAGACACGGCGCTGTTCGGCGGCGTCAAGGTCGTGCTGCAGCAGGCGCGCCTGCTGCATCGGCGCGGCCACGCGGTGACGATTGCCAGCCCCGGTGCGCCGCCGGCGTGGTTCGGCGATGAAGACGGCGAAGGGCGCGGCGCGCGCTTCATCCAGACAACCGGCCTCGGGCCGCACGAATTGCCGCCGGCCGACGTCGTCGTCGCGACCTTCTGGACGACCCTCGCCCACGCGCACGCCGCGGTCGCGCGGCACGGCGGCGTCGTGCTGCACTACTGCCAGGGCTTCGAGGGCTCGAACCTGCACAACCGCGCCGACCACGCGGCGATCGACGCGGCCTACGCGCAGCCGGCGCCGGCGATGGCGGTCTCGCCGCATTTGGTGCGCCTGCTGCACGAGCGCTTCGACCGCCCGGCGCGGCTCGTGCCGCCGCCGCTCGACGACGCCTTTCGTCCGGCGAGGCGCCTGCGCCGTCGTCCGCGTCGGCGTCCGCGGGTGCTCGTGACGGCGCCGTATCGCATCTATCTCAAGGGCGTGAAGACCGCGCTCGAGGCGGTCGCGCGGCTGCGCGCGTCGGGCACCGACGTCGCGCTGGTGCGGCTGGCGCAGTGGCCGGCGACCGACGACGAGCGCGCGATCACGCCGATCGACGCGTATCATCACGAGATCGCGCCGGCGGACGTGCCGGCGCTGGTGCGCGGCTGCGATCTGCTGCTCTGCCCGTCGTGGCCGCAGGAGGGTTTCGGCCTGGCGGTGCTCGAGGCGTTCGGCTGCGGCGTGCCGG
>JBCCOR010000142.1:0-9524 GCA_039025295.1 Acidobacteriota bacterium | reverse complement strand
GTCCAGGACGCGGTCGGGACCGTGCACGATCGGGTGACCGAGTCGCTCGGCGACGCCGTCGACGGCGCCAGCGACGCCGCAGGCAAAGCCACAGACGCCGCCGTCGATACCGCCAAGGACGCCACCACGGCCGTCGCCGACGCCGCAAGCCATGCCACCGAGGCCGCCGTCGACACCGCCAAGGACGCCGCCACGGCCGTCGCCAACGCCGCAAGCCATGCCACCGAAGCCGCTGTCGACACCGCCAAGGACGTTGCGGCCGGCGTCGCCGACGCGACCGAAGTCGCCGTCGACACCGCCAAGGACGCTGCGGCAGCCGTCGCCGACGCCGCGAGCCATGCGACCGAGGCCGCCGTCGACACCGCCAAGGACGCCGCCGCGGCCGTCGCCGACGCCGCAAGCCATGCCACCGAAGCCGCCGTCGACACCGCCAAGGACGCCGCCGCGGCCGTCGCCGATGCGGCAAGCGGCGCCACCGAGGCCGCTGTCGATACCGCCAAGGACGCTGCGGCCGCTGTCGCCGACGCGACCGAGGCCGCCGTCGACAACGCCAAGGACGCCGCCGCGGCCGTCGCCGACGCCGCAAGCGGTGCCGCCGAATCCGCAGTCGACACCGCCAAGGACGCCGTCGCCGCCGTCACCGGCACCGCAGCCGATGCCGCGGGCGAGGCAGCCGCGGGCGAGGCAGCCGCGGGCGAGGCAACCGCCGATGCCGCGGCCGCTGCGGGCGCGGGCGCTGCTGCCGCGGCGGGCGCAGCCGCGGTGGCGAACAAGCCGTCCAAGCCGCGACGCCGCGGCAAGCCGAAGGAGACCACGCCGGAAGAAGCTGCCGTGATCGCCAAGCTGCGCGACGCGCAGCGCGATCAGACCAGCGTCCAGGGTAAGGTCATCGGCTGGAACAAGGGCGGCTACCACGTCGCCGTCGAAGGCGTCGCCGCGTTCTGCCCGGTGTCGCAGATCGAAATCGGCAACCCGCGCAGCCCCAAGCGCTACGTCGATCGCGAGTTCCCGTTCCGTGTGCTCGAGGTCACCGGCGACGGCCGCCGCATCGTGCTGTCGCGCGCCGAGGCGCTGAAGGCCGCGCGCACCGAGCGCGCCGAGCACGTCAAGGCGACCTACAAGCCCGGCCAGATGGTCGAAGGCGCGATCAGCTCGCTGACCGACTTCGGCGCCTTCGTCCAGATCGAGCCTGGCATCGAGGGCCTGGTGCACGTGTCGGAGATCAGCCGCCAGCGCGTCGAGCATCCGAAAGACGTGCTCAAGATCGGCCAGCACGTAAAGGCCCAGATCCTCAAGATCGAAAAAGGCGGCCAGCGCATCTCGCTGTCGATGCGCCGCCTCGAGAAGGATCCCTGGAGCGACATCGAATCGCGCTATACGGTCGGCATGACCTTCGAGGGCGAGATCAAGCGGCGCACCGAATTCGGTCTCTTCGTCGAGGTCGAGCCCGGCATCGAAGGCCTGATCCACACCTCGCGCCTGCCGATCGGCAAATCGCTCGAGGACTATGAGCCCGGCACGACGATCAACGGCTGGGTGCAGAGCGCCGAGGGCAAGCGACGCCGGCTGGCGCTGTCGCTGCGCGAGATCTCGAGCGACGATCCGTGGCTGACCATCCACGAGCGCTTCGAGGTCGGCAAGGTGGTCGAGGGCAAGGTCGAGCGCACCGCGCGCTTCGGCGCCTTCATCGAGCTGGAGCCGGGCATCACCGGCCTGCTGCCGTTCTCCGAGGTGCAGCTGTCACCGGGCGCCAACGTCAAGCGCCAGTTCCATCCCGGCAAGACCGTGCGCATTCAGGTGATGTCGATCGAGCCCAACCAGAAGCGCATCTCGCTCGGCTCGGAAGGCTCGAAAGCGGAAGGCACCCGCGCCGACTACAAGGAATACATGAAAGCGCAGCGCACCGAGGCGGCCGGCGGCGGCATGAGCGCGCTCGCCGCCGCGTTCGCCAAACTCAAGAAAGACGACTAACGGCCGGCAGCGCGGCTGCGGACCGGTCGTTGAGGCCGGTCTCTCGGGGGCGACGGTGATCAGAAGAGATCGCTGTCGCCCCACGTCGTATAGGCCGCCTGCAGCCGCGCCTGCGCGTCCGTCAGGCGATGCGGCACCAGCGTCAGCGAGAGATCGCTGGGCTCGGCCGCCGGCGCGAAGCTGAGCTCGCGCAGCGTCGACGTCCACCAGGTCGGGCGACTCGGGAACCACGCCTCGATGCGCGCCGCACCGCGCAGGGCCGGATGCGCGTACGCCGCGGCCAGCAGCGCCTCGGCGGCGGTGCTCGGCCGCCGGGGGTCGATCAGCGCGTCGCCCCACAGCAGGCGATCGCCCGCGCGGCGAAACACCGACCAGCCCAGCCAGCGGCGCGCGCGCCGCGCGACCAGCACAACGTAGTCGACGTCGGGGCGGGTGAGGTAGCGCCAGCGCACGTAGGCGGCATCGCGCACCATCAGCGCGCCGTAGTCGACCGCGACGCGCGACCAGAAGGCGTCCCAGGACGGTGGCGTGAGCCCGTCGCGCGGGCGCAGATCGTCGACCCCGGTGAGCGCGCGAACCTGCACCGACGGCACCCGCCGCAGCGGACGGCGCGGCACCGTGCGCGACCATACCAGCACGTCGTCGGCGCGCGCCGCGCCGCAGTAGCGCAGCGCGATCGCGCGGCTGGCGGCGGTGTTGAAGCCGTAGTTGAAGGCAACGCGGCCCTCGCAGTGGGCGGCGTAGAAGTGGCGCGCAACCCGCGCCAGGAGACCCGTGCGGGCCCGGCCGTGGCCGCGTACCGACGGATCGGTGAAGATGTCGCCGATGTGCAGCACGTCGCGCGTCTCCGGCGGCGCGACGGGCGGCCGCGCCGGACGCGGCACCGGCAGCCAGCGCGGCCACGCGCGCGGCACGTCGCCGTCGCGAAAGCGCATCGGATAGCCGGCGTAGTGCGCCACCAGACGGCCGTCGGGCGCCCACGCCGTGGTGATGCGCGGCGCCGCCGCGGCCGGATCGCCCGTGTGATCCGCCGGCAACGCGAGGAATTTCCAGCGCCAGTCGTCGTCGCTGCGCGTCGCGTGGAAGCGGGCGCGGAACTGCGCTTGGATCGCGTCTTCATCGCCCGGCCGGTAGCTGCGGATGACGTAGGGATCGAGTCGCGCGATCAGCGCCCGCCGCGCCGGATGGTCGATCACCTGCGGCATCGGCGCCTCGCCCTGGATCATGAAGCCGACCGCCAGCAGCTCGATCAGGCGACGACGCCAGGCCGCCGCCGGGCCGTCGACCACCAGCATCAACGTGCCGCCTGCGGGATCGATCGCCGCGCGCAGGGCGGCCCACGGCACGGGCGGCAGCGCCTCGGGCAGCGCCACCGCACCGTCGGCGTCGGTGGCGATCTCCATGGCGTGCTGCTCGTACCAGAGCACACCCCGCCAGTCGGCGACGTCGGTCGGCGCGTCGTCCCAGCGCGCCACAGCCGTCACGCGATCGCGATCCTCGGGCCACAGCCACGCCGCGGCGGTCTCGGCCGACGGCCAGCCGATCGCCAGCGCCGGCGACGACGGACGCGGCAGCCGCGGCGGCGGACCGGGCGACGGACCGGGCAGCGCAGGCAGCGCAGGGGACGGAAACGAGGAATCGCGCATCGGACGACGAGGGTATACTGTGGCGCTCGTCCGCTCCAGCGTCTCGCCGCATCGACGCGCGCCGCGTCCCCTCGACGCGCCGCGCGACGGCCCGCGCCTCGTTCACGTCCCGACCCGCTCGCATCCATGAACCCCGACCGGCCCACCGACAGCGCTGCGCCGCCGCTCCCCGGCGCGGTCGACCACACGCCGCCCGGCGTCGCCGCGACGGTGGCCGCGCAGCGGCTGCTGGTGGTCGCCCCGCACGCCGACGACGAAGTGCTCGGCTGCGGCGGGCTGATCGCGCAGCGCGCGGCCGCGGGCGCCGCGATCCGCGTGCTGGTGCTCAGCGACGGCGCCGGCGGCGCCGAGGGGCCGCCGGACGATGACACCAACGCCGCAGACGCCGGCGAACAGGCCGCGCGCTACGCCGCCGCGCGCCGCGCCGAGCTGCCGCGCGCGCTCGCCGCGCTCGGCGTCGACGACGCCGCGGCGGCGTGCATCCATCTCGATCTACCCGACGGCGCGCTCGCCCAGCATCCCGATGCGCTCGACGTCGGCCTGCGCCGCGCGCTCGACGACGTGCGGCCCGATCTGCTGCTCGTACCGTCGCCGCTCGAGCGCTCGCGCGACCACCGCGCGGCGTTCGCGTCGGCGCATCGGGTGATCGGCGGCAGCCGACCCGCGGCGGGCGGCGGCGACGATCCACACGCCGATCTGCGGCTCTTCGCCTACGAGATCAACCAGCCCGCCTATCCCGATCGGCTGATCGACGTCAGCGCGCACGAAGCGGCGATCGCACAGGCCATGGACGCGTACGCCAGCCAGGAAGCGCGCCATCCCTACCGCGCCGCCGCGCTCGGCCTGCGCCGCTACCGCGCGCTCAGCCTGACGCCCGCGGTGACCCTCGCCGAGGGCTACGTCGCGCTGACGCCGGCGCAGCTGCGCACCCACAGCCCGGCCGAGCTGGTCGCGGCGCTGGGCGGCGCGCCGCAGCTGCAGCCGATCGCGACCGGGCCGAAGCTGGCGGTGGTGGTGCGCACCAAGGACCGCCCCGATCTGCTCGCCGAGGCGCTCGACAGCCTGGCCGTCGCCGGCCGCGTCTACGGCCGCGCGGCGGTGGTGCTGGTCAACGACGGCGGCGCGCCGCCGCGCATACCCGACGATTTTCCGCTGCCGGTGATGCGGGTCGATCTCGATCCCGGCCGCGGCCGCGCGGGCGCCGCCAACGCCGGCATCCACCGCGCGCTGGCCGACGATCTGGCGATCGACGCGCTGGCGTTTCTCGACGACGACGACCGCGTCGCGCCCGAGCATCTGGCGACCCTCGCCGGCCTGCTCGGCGCCGCCGACGTCGACGTCGCCTACACCGACGCCGCGGTCGGCGTCTACGAGAGCGACGGCGAACGCGGCTGGCGCTGCCGCGCGCGCCGCCTGCCCTACAGCCGCGACTTCGATCCCGATCTGCTGCGCTTCGACAACTACATTCCGCTGCACACGGTCGTCATCCGCCGCGCGCTGCTCGAGAGGCTGTGCGCCGAGACCGGCGACGATCCGCTGCAAGGTCCGCTCGATCCGTCGCTGGCGTTCTTCGAAGATTGGGATCTGCTGCTGCGCCTGGCCCGGCGCACGCGCTTCCATCATCTCGCCCAGGTCACGTGCGAATACCGCCAGTTCCGCGGCGCCGGTCATCACGTGCTCGGCGACCGGCCGCGCCAGCGCGCCGACTTTCTCGACGTCAAGGCGCGGATCTTGGCGCGCCACGCCGGGCTCGGCAACGACGCCGCGCGGCGCGCGGCCGGGGTGATCGATCGGCTGCGCGCCGAGACCGTCGCCGCCGAGGAGCGCGCGCGCGCCGCCGACGAGGAGCGCGATGCGTGGCAGGCGCGCTACCATCGCCACAACGGCCGGCTGCAGCTGCTCGAGGCCGAGCACCGCGGCCTCGCCGACGTCCACCGCCGCGCCGCACAGGAACTCGCGCAGCTGCGCGACGCCCGCGCCGCGGCCGAGGACGCCCGCATCGAGGCGCTGACCGCGCACGCCCAGCTCGGCGGCGAGGTGCAGCGGCTCTACGCCCGCGAAACCGAATTGCTCGACCACGGCAAGGCGCTCGATGAACAGCTGCGCGCCTGCCACGCCGAAATCGAGCGTTTGACCGGCCTCGTCGAGGCCATGACCGCCACCCGCGCCTGGCGCCTGCACCAGTGGTGGCAGAGGATCACACCGTGAGGACCCGCATCGCCCTCCTGCCGAGCGAGCCGATCCGTGCGCGCATGGCCGGCATCGGCATCCGCTACGCCGAGCTCACCCGCCAGCTGACCGAGAGCGGCTTCGAGGTCGTGCTGCTCACCGCCGGCACGCCCGAAGACGTGCCGAGCGATCTGCAGCGCACCGCCGTCGACATCCGCCCGTTTCGGCGCGGCAACCTCGCCCGCCTGCTGACCGACTGTCAGGCGGCGGTCGGTCAAGGACAGCTCGCCAACGACCTGATCCTCGAATGCCCACAGATGCCGATCGCGATCGATCTCTACGATCCGTGGCTGATCGAGAACATGGCCTACACCGAGACCCTCGGCCTGGCGCCCTACAAGAACGATCATGCGACCTGGATGCTGCAGCTCTCGCAGGGCGATTTCTTCCTCTGCTCGTGCGAGGAGCAGCGCCTCTACTACCTCGGCCTCCTGACCGCGGCCGGCCGCGTCAATCCGCCGACCGTGCACGACGATCCCGACGTGCGCAACCTGATCGACGTCGTGCCTTTCGGCGTACCGGGCGAGCTGCCGCCGCATCGACCGGTGCTCGGGCCGCAGGTGCGCGGCACGCGCAAGCTGCTCTTCGGCGCGCTCTACGACTGGTACGACCCGTGGCCGGTGCTGCGCGCGCTCGAGCTGCTCGAACGCCCGGGCTGGACGGTGCTCTTCATCCGCACGCCCAACGCCGAAAGCACGCCGCAGCAGCGGCTGCAGGAAATCGCCGACTGGGCGCAGCGCAAGCGCTGGTGGGGCACGCGCGTGCAGGTGCTCGACTGGATTCCGGCCAACCGCCGCTACGACCTGATGCGCGACGTCGACGTGCTCGTCGCCTCGCACCGCCACACGCTCGAGACCCGCCTCTCGCTGCGCACGCGCTTTCTCGACGCGCTCGCCGTCGGCTGCCCGGTGGTGACCTCCGAGGGCGGCGCGATCGCCGGCCTGCTGCGCGACTACGACGCCGGCTGGGTGGTGCCATCGCACAGCCCGAAGGCGATGGCCGCAGCAATCGCGGCGGTGGTCGAAGGCGGCGAGGAGGCCAAGCGCCATCGCCAGCCCGGCGTCGATCGCCTGCTCGAGTCGTTCACCTGGGAGCGCGCCACCGAGCCGCTGGTGCGCTTCCTGCGCGCGCCGCACATCGACGAGCGCAAGGCAACCTACGCGTTTCGTCCGCCGACCCTGGCGCCCGAGCGCTTCGAGCCGACGACGTCGACCGCCGCCGAGGATGCCGCCGGCCACGGACCGGGCTTCGGCGGACGCCTGCGCCGACTCTTCGGACGCGGCGAAGGCTGAAGGTGCCGCGTCCGACGCGCGTCGCGGTCGCGATCCTGAGCTGGAACGGCCGCCGTCATCTCGAAACCTGCCTCCCGGCGCTCCAGCACCAGCGTGATCCGGGCGTGCCGTGGCAGGTGATCGTGCTCGACAACGGCTCGGCCGACGACACCGTCGCCTGGGTGAAGCAGCATCATCCCTGGGTGCGGCTGGTCGAGAGCCGACACAATCTCGGCTTCTGCGGCGGCGTCAACCGCCTGGTCGCGGCCGCCGACGACGCCGACGCGATCGCGCTGCTCAACAACGACACCCGGCCGACCGACGGCTGGCTGGCCGCGCTGGTCGACGCGCTGGCGGCGGCGCCCGACGCCGTCGCCGCGGTGTCGGGCAAGATCGTCGACTGGTCGGGCGCGCGGCTCGACTTCGGCGGCGGCGCGATGACCTTCGACGGCCACGCCTTCCAGATCGGCTACGGCCGTCCGCTCGACGAGGCGCCGATCCCCGCCGACGGCGCGGCGCTGCCCTTCGCCTGCGGCGGCAATCTGCTGATCTGGCGCGATGCCTTTCTCGCCGCCGGCGGCTTCGACGAAGCCTACTTCGCCTATCTCGAAGACGTCGACCTCGGCTGGCGGCTGTGGTCGATGGGGCGCGAGATCCGCTTCGCTGCCGACGCCGTCGTCCACCATCGCTCGATGGCCACCAGCGATCTGCTCGGCCGCCATCACCGCGGCTTCCTCTTCGAGCGCAACGCCTTTCTCACCGCCTACAAGAACTACGACGACGCGCTCTGGCCCGCGGTCATGCCGGCCGTGCTGCTCGCCTTCCATCACCGTATCCAAACCCTGCTCGTGCAGAGCAACCCCGGTGGGGCGCAGCTGACCTTCGATCCCTACGCCGGCCTGATCGCCAACACCCAGCCGCGCCGGCCGGGCGACGCCGGCAATCCGGCTGCCGGCAGCACCGGCGGCGGCGCAGTCGACGGCGCGGACGGCGACGCAGGCCCGGACGCGGGCGCGACCCGCGCCGACGGCATCGACCGGCGCGGGGCACTGGCCAAGCTGCGCGCGTTCGGCGCGGGCGAATTCCTTCGCCGGGGCGTGCGCAAGGCGGCGCGGCGGACGCTGCCGGCGTGGTTCTTTGCGCCGCTCGGCACGCCGACGCGCGGCGCGGGCGCGCACGCCGAGATGCCGATCCTGGCCGAGGCCGCGCTCGCCCACGAGACCCGCATCGTCGACGGTCGCACCGTCGCCCATCTGCGCGCCCATACCTTCCTGCTCGGCCATCTCGACCGCGCCGACGCCGACCGGCGCGCCGTCCAAGCGCGGCGTGTGCGGCCCGACGCCGACTATTTCGCGCGCTTCCCGGCCTATCTGGTGCCGACCTACCCGGGCGACGATCGTCTGTTCGCCAGCGCCGGCTTCGCCAGCTGGCTGCCCGACGCGCTGCCGATCCGCCGCGCCGCGCTCGACGAGCTCGTCGCCGAGCGCGGCGCCGACGCCGGTCCGGCATCGACAGGCGACTGAGCGACGCTGGCCGGGCCGCGTCAGGCCGGGCCGCGTCAGGCCGGGCCGCGTCCGGCCGAGCCGCATCCAGCCGAGCCGCGTTCGGCTGCTAGGATCGCGGGCCATGGCCGCCCTCACCGATCCCCCGACCTCCGAACGCCTGCACCAGATCGTCGACGCGATGGCCGGATGCCCGGTCGCGCTGCTGGTCGATCTGGTGCTCGACCACTACATCACCGGTGAGCCGAAGCGCATCAGCCGCGAGGCGCCGGTGCTGATCCTCGGCCGCGTCAGCGAGGAGCTGATCCCCGGCGGCGGCGCCAACGCGGTCGCCAACATCGCTGCGCTCGGCGGTCTGCCCCTGCCGCTCGGCCTGGTCGGCGACGACGACCGCGGCGGCGATCTGTGCCGGCTGCTCGAGGCGCGCGGCATTCCGACCGACGGCATCGTGCGCCGGGCCGACTACCGCACGCCGACCAAGACGCGCATCCTCGCCGGCGGCCGGCACGCGATCAAGCAGCAGATCGTGCGCTACGACGTCGACGACGTCGCCGCGCTCGACGACGACGGCCGCGCCGATCTGCTCGCGCGCCTCGATCGCCTGGCCGACCGTCTCGACCGGCCGATCCGCGCGGCGGTGCTCAGCGACTACGGCTGCGGCGCGGTCGATCCGGCGCTCGTGCCCGGCCTGCGCCAGCGCCTCGGCCCGTCGGGCGTGCTGCTCGGCGACAGCCGCCATCGCCTGTCGGCCTTCCAGGGCCTCGACGGCGCCACGCCCAATCTCGAAGAGGTCGAGACGCTGCTCGGCCGCGATCTCGACGACCACGCCGACGGCCTCGAGCAGGCCGGCTGGTCGCTGCGCGAACGCCTCGGCCTGCGCTTCCTGCTGATCACCCGCGGCAGCT
>JBCCOR010000141.1:0-9528 GCA_039025295.1 Acidobacteriota bacterium | reverse complement strand
GCGCTGGGGGTCGGCGGTGTGCCCTTTCGGCCTGGGGGTGTGCGCGGCGCGGTCGCGGATGGCCTCGCCCCGCGCGCACACCGCGGCGCGGCGCGCCTGCTCGTCGAGCTGGGCGCGCGGATCGACCTGGCCCGGACGCCGCGGCTGCGGCACCCGCTGGTCGGGCGTGCGCTCGGTGCGCTGGTCGCGCGGCGGCGGCAGGACCATGCGCAGCAGCGACGGCGGCAGCGCGTCTTTGTACGACAGGATCACCTGCTGGCTCATGGCGCGGAAGTCGTCGGCCGGGCGCGGCGGCTGGATCGTCAGCTCGTCGGCGCGGGCGCCGGCCGCGCGCAGGCGGTCGCTCGAGAACGGATGGGTGCGCCAATAGCCGTACGACTCCGACTGCGGCACGCGCTTCTGCATCAGGTCCCACAGCTGCTGCGCGCCGCGCGGATCGTAGCCGGCCGCCGCCGCCAGGCGCTGGCCTTCCAGGTCGGCGGCGTCCTCGAAGTCGCGGCTGTGGCTGCGCATGAGCAGCTCGCTGAACACCATGCCGGCAGCCGCCGTGCCCTGCACCAGATCGCCCTTGCGGCTGCGCCGCGACTCGATCGGATCGTAGGGATTCTCGGGCTCGTCGTCGACGCCGAGCAGCACGCCGACCAGGAGCGCCTGGCTGAGCAGGTTGAGCAGCGTCGCGCGCCGCTGCAGGCGGACGCCGTGCCGCTCGGTGACGTGCGCGATCTCGTGGCCGATCAGGCACGCGAGCATGTCGTCGGTCAGACCGAGATCGAGCATGCCGCGGGTGATGAAGAGATGGCCACCGGGCAGCGCAAAGGCGTTGGGCACCGGCATGTCGATCAGGAAAATCGACATCGGGAAATCGCGATAGCGCGACTGCTGCGCCAGCTCGTAGGTGATGCGACCGACCCGCGCGCGCTCGACCGGGTTGTCGTAGGCACCGTAGTAGGTCAGCGCGCCGAGCGCGCCTTCGATGCTCTTGGCGAAAAGATTGGCGTTGTGGATGCGCGGCGGCTGGTTGCGCCAGTCGACTTCGACCACGCCGTCGTCGCTGCCGGCGATTCTGGGCGCCTCGGCCGCGGTCGGCGCGGTCGCCCCGGGCGCGTCCGCGGACGGCGCCGCCGCGTCGGGCCCGGCCGTCGCGATGCCGACGGACGCGAGCAGCACCAGGAGCGCGATGAACATCCCGCGCGTGCCCTGCGCCGCCGCCGCAGCAGCAGCCGGACGGACGAGGCGGCGGCGTAGGGCGGAAGCGAACCGGCGAAGCGCGGACGTGTGGGGATCGAGCTGCATCATGATTCAGCATAGCAAGCAAAGCGCGTGCCGGCAGCGCGGCCGGCCCCCCGGCGCCGGCGGTCGGGCACGATCGGTGTGATAGCGTCGTCGCATCATGAGTGACCTCACGATCGAGATTCCCACCGACCACACCACCATGGACGTCCTCAAGCCGCGGCTCGACAGCGCGCTGCAGAAGCAGTTTCCGGGCGGCCTGCTGAAGCGTTCGTGGGACGGGGACGTGCTCGCCTTGACCGGCCCGGGCGCGAGCGGAACGATCGTGTTCGAGAACGGCAAGCTCGTGGGCCGCGCCGCGCTGACGCCGCCGGCCTCGCTGATGCGCGGCACGATCGAGGACAAGATCACCGTGGCAATGCAGAACGCCGCCGTCGTCGACGAGACCGCCTAGCCCGCGCGGCCCGCCGCCGCGCTGGAATCCACCGCCCCCCGACCGATCCGAATGGCCGGGCCGCCACCGACCTCCTTCGACACCGCCGACTTCGTGCCGACCGACGACGCGGTCACGCTCGAGGACGGCCTGCCGAGCAAGACGCCTCCGCTGACCGCGCTCGCGACGCGCCTCGCCGAAACCCCCGAGGCACCCTGGCTGTTCATGCCCGAGGACGCCACCCGCTGGCGCTGGCGCAGCTGGCGCGCGGTGGCGCTGCGCGCGCGCGCGGCCGCCGCCCAGCTGGCGCCGGACGCGCCCGACATTTCAGACCGCCTGCGCGACGCCACCCAGCTGGTGGTCGACTCCACGCTCGACTTCGACGGCGCTGCGGCCCTGCTCGCGGTCTGGCTGCTCGGCCGCACCGCCGTGCCGGTGCCGGGCAACAGCCAGCTGGCGCCGTGGGATCTCGCCTCGGTGCCGCGCCTGCCGCTCACCGACGACGTCGGTCCGTTCGACGCGTTCGAGCCATCGAGCGCGCCCGCGGCGACGCTCGATCTGACCGCCGCGCGCCGCGCCGCGACCATCGTCGACGGCTGCATCGTGCCGCTCGCCACCCTGGAGCGCGCCGCGCTGGCGAACCTGCCGTCGCGCGAGGAGGCCGTGCCGGCCCGCCGACGCTGGTTCGGCCTGCTGCCCCCGCGCGCGCAGCGGCCGATCGCGCTCTGCGCCGGCTCGTTCGCCGACGCCGCCGTCCTGCGCCTGCTGCTGTGGTCCGTGCAGGTCGATGCGACGCTGGTCCTGGTGCCGCCGACGTGGGATTGGCTGCACGCGGCGCTGTGGGTGCGGCCGACGGTGGTGCTGGCCGAGGCCGACGACGCGCTGGCCCTGGCGCAGGCGCTCGCGCTGCCGCGCCATCGCCGGGCGATGCGCCTGCGCCACGTGATCCTGCGCGCCGACCGGCTCGACGAGGCCGACCGCACGTCGTGGATCGACTTCGACGTCAGCCTGCACCTCTCGCCGCTCGACTGAATGCGCCTCAGCCGGCCTGGTCGAGCGGCAGCTGCGCGCCGCCGATCACCAGCACCAGCTCGCCCTTGATCGACGGCCGCGCGCCCAGTTCGAGCCGCAGGGTCTTGAGCGTGCCGCGCAGGACTTCCTCGTGCAGCTTGGTCAGCTCGCGCGCGATCACCGCCGGGCGGTTGTCGAGCGCGGTGGCGGCGTCGTCGAGGCTGGCGACGATGCGGTGCGGACTCTCGTAGACGATCAGCGTGTGGTCGAGCGCGCGCAGGTTCTTGTAGAAGCGTCGGCGCTTGCCGCTCTTGGCCGGCGGAAAGCCGGCGAAGGTGAACGGATAGGGCGGCAGGCCGCTGACGATCAGCGCCAGCAGGAACGCCGACGGCCCCGGGATCGCCTCGATGCGCACCCCGCGCGCCGCGGCCTCGCGCACCAGCGGAAAGCCCGGATCGCTGACCAGCGGCGTGCCGGCGTCGCTGACCAGGGCGATGGTCAGGCCCTGGGCGAGGGTGTCGAGCAGGCGCGGCAGGCGCGCGCGCTCGTTGTGGTCGTGCATCGACAGCATGCGCTTGTCGAGCCCGAGATGATGGAGCAAGCGGCCCGTGACGCGCGTGTCCTCGCACGCGACCAGATCGGCGGCGGCCAGCGCCTGACGGGCGCGCGGGCTGATGTCGTCGAGATTGCCGATCGGCGAGGCGATCAGCAGCAGCGTGCCGGCGGCGGGCGAAGAATCGTGGTGCATGGTGGATGGCCGACGACGCGCGAGAGGCGCCCGGCGGCCGTACGCTAGCATGCGCGCGATGCGCCTCGGATCGCCCAACCCCGTCTGTCAGCTGCTGATGGGCCTGCTGCTGGCCGGCCTGCTGCTGGCGGGGCCGTCGCGCGCCGAGGGCGCGCCCGCCGTCGCGCAGGCCACAGGCGCGACCGACGACGACGCAGTGCGCCGCGCGCTCGGCCTCGGACCGCGCAGCCTCGCCGACGGGCCGGCCGTGGTCGAGGACCGCATCGTCGCGGTCGTCGACCACGATCCGATCTACGCCTCCGACGTCCTGCAGCAGCTCGCGCTGGCGTCGCCGTCCGGCGCGTCGGACGAACGCGCGTCTGCGTCTGCCGCGGCGCGCGTACGCCGCACGCTCGACGGCCTGATCGACCAGCGCCTGCGGCTGCACGAGGTCGACCGCGGCGGCCGAGTGGTCGTCGCCGAGGCGGCGATCGAGGCCCAGCTGGCGCAGGTGCGCGCGCGCTTCGCCGACGACGCGGCCTTCGACCGCGCGCTCGCCGACGCCGGACTCGACCGCGCCGCGCTGCGCGTGCGCCTGCACCGCCAGCTGCGCGTGCTGCGCTACGTCGACACCCGGCTGGGACCGCGGGTGTTCATCGACCGCGCCGCCGTCCGCGCGGCCTACGACGGACCGTTCCGCGCCGAGCGCGAGGCGCGCGGCGAGACGGTGCCACCGTTCGACGCGGTGCGCGAGGCGCTGGGCGCTCTGCTGCGCGCCCAGGCGCTCAACGACGAGATCGCAGCGTGGACCGAAACCCTGCGCGCGCGGGCGCAAATCATCGATCGGCTCGCATCGCTGCCCGACGCCGCGCCGGCGCGGCGTCGGCTGCGAATCGACGGCGACGACGGCGATCGTTTGCCCGAATCCCCTCACTGAACAATGGACCGACGATGAGCAAGGTGGCAGAATAGCCGGTCTATGGTTGCTCCCGACCAACATGCCGCCGCGGGTGCACAGATCAATCCGCTGGTTCGCCCGCCGCTGGAGATCGTGCACCTGAACACGCGGCTGCTGCTCAGCGCGACCGAGAATCTGAGCGACTACATGGCGCGCAAGCGCCCGTCGGACCGCACCAACAACATCGCCTTCCTCACCCTCCACCTGATCGAGGGCCGCCACTATTTGCTGCGGCTGCTCGGCGAGGCGTCGGAGAATCCGTTCAGCGACCTGGTCGACGGCGTCGAGCGCATCGAGCAGGTGCCGGCGCTGCCGCCGCTCGAGATGATGCGCTCCGCCTGGCGCATGGTGACCGGCCGCCTGGTCGATCGGCTCGAAGCGATGACCACCGACGAGCTGACCGCGACCGCCGCCGCCGGCTTCCCGATCGACGACCCGACCCTCCTCGGCGGCATCGCCTTTCTGCTTCAACACGAGTCGTACCACATCGGCCAAATCGCTCTGCTGCGGAAATTCTTCGGCCTGCCGGCCGTGCAGTACGCCTGATCGCGCCCGACGCGCGATGGATTGTCGCCGTTCATCGGTCGAAATCCGCCGTTCGCCGGTCGCGGGCGAACCCGATCTGGCGCGTGCCGTATCGAGAGGCGTATCGTCGAATCGCCCGACGGCGCCGTCGCCGCGCCCCGGGCCCGTCCGCAGGAGACCGCATGAACGCCTCGCCGCTCACCCACGACCCGTCGCCGCCATCCGCGCCCGTCCGACGCCGCACGGGCTTCAATCTCGGACGCCTGATTTCCGGCCTGTCGGTGTTCACGGTCGGCCTGCTGATCCTGCTCGATCAGCGCGAGATCGTCGACATCTGGCGAATCGTGCATCTCTGGCCGGTGCTGGTGATTCTGCTCGGTCTGGGTATGCTCTTCGACCGGGATGACGACAACCCACCGTGGTTCGCGATCGCCGTGACCGGTGCCGGCATCATGCTGCTGCTCAGCGGCGCGGCAATCCTGTGGCAGGCGTGGCGCGATCCCGCCGCGCGCGCCCGCCCGCGCCGCGATCCAGCCCTCAACCATCCACCCACCGCACCCGCGCCGTCCACGGAGGAACCACGCGATGTCCGATGACCGTTCGCTGATCCAAACCGATCCGGGCCTGGCCTTCAGCCCGCGCGTGTTCTTCGGCTTCGGCCTGATCGCCCTGGGCGTGCTGTTCACGCTCGACAACCTGGGCTGGATCGAGGCCGACAACCTCTTCGACTACTGGCCGCTGATCCTGATCGCGGTCGGTCTCGGCAAGCTGCTATGGCCAGGCAGCCGCTCGGGCCGCATGAGCGGCGCGGTGTTCACCGGCCTGGGCGTGCTGATCCTCGGCGCCAATCTCGAGCTGTGGTCGATCAGTGTTTTCGATCTCTGGCCGCTGGTGATCGTCGTCGTCGGCGCCAACCTGGTGTGGCGCGGTGTGTTCGGCGACCGCAGCGTGCCGGCCGAAACCGCGCGCACGGTCAATGCGCTGGCCGTCCTCGGCGGCAGCCGCCGGGTCAACGGCAGCGAGGACTTCCGCGGCGGCGACGTGGTCGCTTTCATGGGCGGCGCCGAGATCGATCTGCGCGAAGCCGGCATCCTGATCGAGCCGGCGGTGATCGACGCGTTCGCCATGTGGGGCGGCGTCGAGATCATCGTGCCGCGCGACTGGACGGTCGTGTGCCGCGGCGTGCCGCTGCTCGGCGGCTATGTCAACAACACCGAGCCGCCGTCGGTCGACACCGGCCAGCGCCTGGTGGTCAAGGGCTTCGCGATCATGGGCGGCGTCGACGTGCGCAACGTCAAGGCGAGCGATTCCTGAGCCAATCGCTCGGCGCAGCCGCCGCGCCACTGGCAGCCCTCGCGCTCGCGCTGCTGCTGACCGCCTGCGCGGCGCCATCGACCGAACAAACGGCGGCGGCCGACGCAGCGGGCACCCGCACCCTGGCCGCTGCGGAGACGCACGCGCCGGGCACGACGCGCACGAATCTGCGCGATGATGCAGTGATGGTGTGGGTACCGGCGGGCACCTACCTGCTCGGCCGGCGCGTGCGCGCCGACGATCGCGCGCGCGGCGTCCGCACGGCGGCCTACGCCTCGCCGGCGCGCGCGGTCGACGTGCCGGTCGGCTTCTGGCTCTACCGCACCGAGGTCACCAACGCGCAGTACCGCCGCTTCGTCGACGACACCGGTCATCCCGCGCCGCGCTGCACCGACGGCTTTGCCCCGTGGGACGATCCGACCTGGGGCGTCGACGACCGTCCGGCGGTCTGCGTCGACTGGCACGACGCGGTCGCCTACGCCCGCTGGGCCGGCGGCGCGCTGCCGAGCGAGGACCAGTGGGAAGCCGCCGCGCGCGGACCCGACGGCCGTCCGTATCCGTGGGGCGCGTCGCCGCCGACGCCTTCCCGGGCGCGCTATGCCGCGCGCGACGCAGGCGCGGCGCGGGTCGGCCGCCATCCCGACGGCGCCGGGCCGTTCGGCACCGCCGACCAGGCCGGCAACGTCTGGGAATGGTGCGGCAACCCGTGGACAGCAACCGACTACGCCGGACGCGACACCGCCGATGTGCTGGCGGCGCGGCTCGGCGGCCTCGGCACGCCGCTGCGCGCGCTGCGCGGCGGCGCCTGGCCCAACCCGCCGGTGTATCTCCAGGTCGCCTACCGCAAGCGCGTGCACGCCAACACCCGCGGACGCCACGTCGGCTTCCGCGTGATGCTGCCGTCCGGCGCGGCGCCGGCCGCGATCAGCCCGTGACCCGCACGGGCGCGCGGCTGACCAGGGTGCGGTCGACGCCGTCGGCGCGCACCTCGATCTCCATCGTGTAGTCGCCCGGCGCGACGCCGCCGACGTCGAGGCGCAGATCGAGCTGCACCAGGCCAGGCACATCGGCCGCCGCGCGCGCACCGAGCAGGCCGAGCTGGGCACCGTCGACCGGCTGGCCGCCGGCGTCGAGCAGGCGTCCCGCGGCCTCGATCGCACCGTCGACGCCGTAGGCCAAGGCCGAGATCGCGGCCGCGCCGCGGCTGGGCACGGTCGGCGCCGCGGCCGGGAAGTAGGGATTGTCGCCGAAGATGAACGGGAAAGGCGCGTCGGCGCGCTGGCGCTCGGCGGGCTCGCGCACGAGCAGCCACTGATCGCGCGGCTCGGCGACCATCGGCGGCAGCAGCCGCGCGCGGGCGGCGAAGTCGGGCACCCGCAGGTCGGCCAGGCGCAGCGTGCTGCGGCCGTCGGCGCCGTGGCGCACGAGCAGGCGCAGGGTGTAGTCGCCCGGCACCAGATCGGCGTGAGCGAACACCTTCACGCCGCGTGCGCGCAGGGTCGCGGCATTCTGCGTCGCGTCGACCTGGAACGCCTGGGCGAAGTTGTCGACCACCGTGCCGTCGTCGGCGATCACGTAGCCGTAGACCTCGACCGGCAGCTGACCGCCGGCCGCGCCGCCCTCGAGCAGGCTGGCGCCGCCGATCTCGATCACGATCGGCACGTAGGCGCGGTCGGTCGCGGCCATGGCGACCGGCACACCGAGCACGTCGACGTCGAGCGCGCCGCCCTCGGTGTCGAAGATCTGGCTGGCGGCGCCGAGCTGACGCTCGCCGCGGCCGCGCTCGGCGTAGGGGCGCGGCGCGAAATAGCCGGCGCGGTGGTAGGCGCGGGTGCCGCGCGGCACATCGCGCAGCTTGATCTTGAGCTTGCGGTAGGCGCCGTCGAAGTCGACGTCGTCGGCGCGGAAAGCGAGCAGATAGGTCACGCTGGTGCCGTCGAGCAGCTCATCCATCGCCTCACCGAGGTTGTTGGCATTGCGGTAGAGCTGGCCGCCGGTCTCGTTGGCCATGTAGAAGAGGCTGTCGTCGCGCAGCGTCGAGCCCGCTGGATCGACGCTACCTTTGTTGCGCAGGCCGGCGATGTCGACCGCCTGGATCGTGGCGTTGGTGCGCTGGAAGACCTCGGCCATCTGGGCGAGGGCGTTCTGCACCTTGGTCGAGCCGAAGGCTTCGTCGCTGTCGCCCGACTCGAAGCCGCGCAGCGTCGCCTCGGCGACGCCGCTGGCGAGGGCATCGGCGCGCTGGCGGTTGGGGGCGTTGCCGAGCAGCAGGCTGCTGTCGAAGCCCTGCGAGAGATAGACGACGTGCTTGCGTCCGCGCACGGTGTCGAGCATCTGGGCGAGGTTCGACAGCCCGCTCGCCATGCCGACGACGCGCTCCTGACTCTCGCGTCGCTCGACCCGGCTGACCTGCCCCACGGTGGTGCGCAGGTTGTCGAGGATCGCTTCGTCGATGGCGTCACGGGCGCCGGTCCCGGCGCCGCTGGCGCCGGTGAGGTCGCCGCCGATGCCCCGGTCGCGCTGCTGCAGATCGGCGAAGACCAGGCCGAGCGGATCGTTGCGGCGGTCGATCAGCTGCGGCACGCCGAGGGTTTCGATCGCCTTGTCGAGCTGACGGCGGTCAGAGGTAAAACCGAGCAAAATCTGCGGTCCGCGCAGCTGGCTGTAGGTCGCGACCGCGGCGAGATCCTGCGGATGCAGGTCGTTCGCCACCAGTTCGCGCGCCGCGCCGCGCGCGCGCACGATCGATTCGGGATCGGAGAAGCTCAGGTCGAAGAGCATCAGGAAATGACGGCGCGCGGCTGAAGGAACGCTCGTCGGCGTGCCGTCGGCCGTCGTCAGGGCCGCGACGGCCGACAGGTCGACGATCTCGAAGCCGACGACGTCGCGCTTCTTGCGGCCGTCGACGATCTCGAAGTTGCGGGCGGTGAGATCGCGCACAGGCTTGCCATCGCGCACGACGTTGACCGGCACCTCGATATAGACCACGTCGGTGCGGCCGTCGAAGCTCGATGACGGGTCCTGCGCCTGCGGCGCGCCGCTGACGATGAGCGCCAGCACGGTGATGAAGACGAGCAAACGATGAACGGGCATGGGCATCCTCCTGGCGTCGTGAATCCTCGTCAGCCGACAACGCGCACCGGTGCGCGGCTGATCAGGGTGCGCTCGACGCCGTCAGCGCGCACCTCGAGTTCCATCGTGTAGTCACCGGGCGCGACGCCGTCGACGTCGAGGCGCAGATCGAGCTGCACCTGGCCGGGCGAGTCGACCGCGGCGCGCGCGCCGAGCAGGCCGAGCTGGGCTCCGTCGACCGGCCGGCCGGCGGCGTCG
>JBCCOR010000140.1:0-9547 GCA_039025295.1 Acidobacteriota bacterium | reverse complement strand
GTCGCGTCGGTCAGCGTGCCGTAGCTGCGGCTGCCGGTACCGGCGCGGCTGCCGGTGCCCGTGCCCGCGCCGGTGCCCGTGTCGACGCCGGTGCCCGTGCCGCTGCCGACGCCGCCCGCCGGCGCGTTCGGCGGCGGACCGTCGGCGGCGTGGGCGATCGACGAGCCGTCGGGGCTGCGGTGCACGCCGGTGTCGGGCATCGTGGCGGCGTGGGCCGCGGCGTCGAGGCCGTCGGCGTCGGCCGACGGTGGCGATCCATCAGCATCGACGCGCGGGCGGCTGCGCGCGCGGCGCGGTGGCGGCGCGGACGACGGATCGCTGCTCATCGCAGCACCCTCACGTCGCGGGGTCGGTCCGGTCGGATCATGGCTTTGTAGTATCCCACACCCGCGCGAATGTTCGGCGCGCAACCCTGGCGCGATCCAGTGGGTCTGGGGTACGTTGTCACGCGATGTCGATTTCCTCCGCCCCGCCGCCGGACGACGGCGCCCCGCCGCGCGGCGTCATGGACGCCGACTACGCCCGCGGTCGGCGCGACGGCGTGCTCACCTTCCGCTATCGCTGCCGGGCGCTGGAGGCCGCGCGCGCCTACCGCCGACTCGGACCGCGCGACGCGCAGCGGCCGCGGATCCTCGATCTCGGCGCCGCCGAAGGCCGCACGCTGGCCCATCTCTGCGGTCTACTCGACGCACCGCGCGGCCTGGGCATCGAGTATGCGCCCGCGCTGGTCGCGGCCGCACCGCCGCTGCCGGCACACGTCGCGCTGCGCGAAGGCGACGCCACGCAGCCGCATCCCGACGTCGCACCCGGATCGTGGGATCTGGTCACCGCGCTCGCGGTGCTCGAGCATCTCGACGAGCCGGTCGATCTGCTGCGCCAGGCCCGGCGCGCCCTGCGCCCGGGCGGCCTGCTGGTGGCCAGCTGCCCGGCGCCGCACTGGGACCGCATCTCGGGTCGTCTCGGCCTTCACCGCGACGCTTACCATGCCGGCGACGTCGACGGTCGCCGCTTTCGCCAGCTGGCGCGGGAGGCCGGTCTGACCGTGCTCGAGACCGTGCCGTTCATGTGGGCGCCGGTCGGCTTCCTGCCCTATCTCGGCGTGGCGGTATCGCCGCGCTTCGCTGCCTCCGTCGACGCTCTCGTGCGTCTGCCGCACGTGCTCGACGCGACCTTCGTCAATCAGCGCTTCGTCGCGCGCGCCGTCTGAGCTCCGGAGTCCCTGCCATGGCCGCCCCGCGTCCGTCCGATCGCGTCGCACGCGACGCAGAACCCGATGATCCGCTGCGCGATCGTTACGCAGCACTCGCCCTGCCGTATATTCCGCGCCTGCTGCATCTGATCGACAAAAACCCCTACGCGTCGACCTACGGCAGCTTCGACCGCGCCTTCTGGCACTACCGCACGATGGACTTCCCGTGCGGCATGGCGCAGGAGTTCGTGCTGCCCCTGGCGCTGGTCTACGCCCGCCCCTACCCGGGCAACCGCTTCCACGGCGTGGCGCGCGTGCGCGAGCTGGCCGAGGCGGCGGTGCGCTATCTCGTGCCGAGCAGCCACGCCGACGGCACCTGCGACGACTACTTCCCATTCGAGCGGGCGATGGGGGCCCTGGTGTTCAGCCTCTACGCCGCCAGCGAGGCATACCAGGTTCTCGGCATGGACGATCCGGCCGTGGTCGATCTCTTCCGCAAGCGCGTGCGTCATCTGGCCAAGGAAGACGAGTCGGGCCGGCTGAGCAACCACCAGGCACTGGCGGCGCTGGCGGCGTGGAACGTCCACGCGATCACCGGCGATGCCCTCGCCAAGCGCGTCGCCGAGCAGCGCATCGAGCGCACGCTGAGCTGGCAGCATCCCGAGGAAGGCTGGTTCCAGGAGTACGAGGGCGCCGATCCGGGCTACCACACCTGCACGATCGACTTCCTCGCCAAGCTGCGCCAGAAGATGCGCCAGCAGGGCGCGCGCAGCGACGATCCGCTGCGCGCGCCGCTCCTGCGCGCGGTCGACTTCGCCTGGCATTTCATCCATCCCGACGGCTCGTACGGCGGCGAGTACGGCTCGCGCAACACCTACCACTTCTATCCGCACGGCTTCGAGCTGCTCGCACCCGAGAGCGACCGGGCCGGCCAAATCGCCGACGCCTTCCTGCGCGCCGTGCCCCACGACCGCCGCTACCACAACGACGACGACCGCATGACCGCGCACTACGTCTACAACTTCCTGCAGGCGTGGGACGATCGCACGCCGACGCGGCCGGCGTCGCTCGCGGACGACCGCCGCGCGCCGCGGGTGACGTGGCTGCCGGCCGCGGGCATGGTGACCGCCTGGGGCGATGATCGGCCCTACGTCGCGGCCAATCTGCACAAGGGCGGCGTGCTCAAGGTCTTCGACGCCGACGGGCCGATCGCCAGCGACACCGGCCTGATCGCCGAGCTCGACGACGGCACGGTGGTGGTCAGCCATCTGATGCAGGCCGACGTCGCGGCGATCGAGGCCCGCGTCGACGCCGAGGCCAACACCGCCGAGCTGCGCGTGCGCGTGCCGCTGTGCCGACGGCGCCGGCTGCAGATGACCGTGATCAAGCAGCTGCTGCTGCGCGTCTGGGGCCTGGTGATCGGGCGCTTCAACGCCAACCTGACGCGCCGCATCATCCAGCGCCTGGCGATCACCGGCAAGCCGCGCACGCGCTGGACGGTCGAGCGCCGGATCGCGATCGACCCAGACGGCGTGACGGTCGAGGACCGCGTACCGGCCGATCTGCCGGCCGCGCGGCTGAGCATCGGCAGCGACGCCACCTCGATCTACGTCGCCAACAGCCTGACCTATCAGCAGTCGACGCTCTGCCCGTGGCAGCACGCCGACCTCGACGCGCTGCCGCGCGAGGACGATCAGCGCGTCTGGCGTCGGCGCTACGCGCGCGGCAGCGGCCACGATCCTGGCGGCGCGATGACGGTCACCGCACCGACCGTTGACGCGGCCGATCCGACGGAGCACCCATGAGCCGCCCCGAAGGACCGTGGCAGCCCGGTTTGACCGTGGTCGTGCCCTGCTACGACGAAGAGCGGGCGGTCGAGGCGACGATCACGTCGCTGATCGCCGTGCTCGACGCGCTCGCCGACGACGTCGACGCGCCGCTCGACGGCGAGGTGATCGCGGTCGACGACGGCAGTCGCGATCGCACCGGCGCGCTGCTCGACGCGCTCGACGCGCAGCATCGCAGGCTGCGGGTGATCCATCATCCGACCAACCGCGGCTACGGCGCATCGCTCAAGCGCGGCATCGCGCAGGCGCGCTACGACCGCATCGCGATCACCGACGCCGACGGCACCTATCCCAACGAGCAGCTGCCAGCGCTGGTGCGCAGCCTCGGCGACGCGCCGGGCCGGAACGGCGCCGACATGGTGGTCGGCGCGCGCACCGGCGCCAACGTCCACGTACCGCTCGTGCGCCGGCCCGCCAAATGGCTGCTGCTGCAGTACGCGCGCAGCATGAGCCGGGCCGACATCCGCGACGTCAACTCGGGCCTGCGCGCGCTTTGGACGCGCCACGTCAGCACGTTTTGGACGATGCTGCCCGACACTTTCAGCTTCACCACCACGATCACCCTGGCGATGCACGCCAGCCATCTCGACGTGGTCTACCGGCCGATCGACTACCATCCGCGGGTCGGCGCGAGCGCGATCCGGCCGGTGCGCGACACGCTGCGCTTCTTCTCGCTCGTCCTGCGCACGACGATGTATTTCCGTCCGCTGCCGGTTTTCGGCGGCATCGCCGTGCTGCTGGTGCTGCTCGCGATCGGCGTCGGCACGATCGGGCGCGCGCTGACCGGCCAGGTGCCCGACGTGATCACCGTATCGCTCTTCCAAACCGGCCTGATCTTCTTCGGTCTCGGCCTGATCGGCGACCTGATCAACGCCCGCCGCGGCCGCTGAGACGATCGCGATGCGGAGCCCAGCGCGATGACGGCCGCGCGCGCGCCCGCGCACCGCGGCCGGCGCCGCGCGCTGCTGCCGCTCGTCGGCCTGACGCTGGCGGTCGGGCTGCTCCTCCACCATCTCGATCTGTCCGCGGTCGGCCGCGCCCTCGCCGGGGTCGATCCACAGCCGCTCACCGCGGCGGCCGCGCTGGTGACGCTCGGCCTCGGCCTGGCGTCGATGCGCCTCGCTGCGTACCTGCGCGCCGCGGACCAGCCGCGCGCGCTGCGCCGCTGCGCGCAGGCGGTCTGCGCCGGCTGCGTGCTCAACGTCGTGCTGCCGGCGCGCGGCGGCGATCTCGCCAAGGCGCTGATGCTGCGCCGCAGAGGCGACGAGCCGCTCACGCCGCTGATCGGCGCGGCGCTGCTCGAGCGGCTCGGCGATCTCCAGCTGCTGCTGCTGATCGGCGCGGCGGGTGCGTTCGCCCTCGGCCGTCCGCGTCAGGCCGCGCTCGTCGGCGCCGCGGCGCTCGCGCCGCCGCTCGTGCTCCTCGTCCTCCGATCCGACGCCGTCGCGCGCCGGCTCGGCCGACTGCGGCCGCTCGCCGACGCCGCCGCCGGCAGCCTGCGGCGACCGCATCAGCTGCTGCTCGGCCTGGCGCTGAGCGGTTTGTTCTGGCTGCTGCTGGTGATCGTGGTCGCGCTGCTGCTGCGCGCCTGCGGCGGTCCGCCGCTCGACGACGCCACCCTGCAACACGTCGCCGCCGCGACGCCCCTGGCGATCCTGATCGGCACCCTGCCGCTGTCGATCGCCGGCATCGGCACCCGCGACGCCGCGTTCGTGGCGCTGCTCGCGCCGCTGGCGACGGCCGAGGTTCTCGCCGCCGTCGCGCTGCTCTACACGGTCCTGACCTACGCCCTGCCGGCACTGATCGGCGCCGCGGCGCTCGGCGCGGGCGAGGTGCGCGCGCTGCGTCGGCGTCTGCGGCGCGGCGACGCAACGGGCGAAGGCGCAGTGGACGGCGCCGGCGCGGCGCGGTCGTCGTAGAATCCGCGCATGCTCCCGAGCCTGTCGCCCACCGTCCAGCCCGCGACGCTCGTCGTCCTGATCGCGCTCGGTCTGCTCACCGGCCACGTCGCGCGGCGATCGGCGCCGTGGCTGCTCGGTGCGCGCGATCGTCCGCTGCCGTTCCGCTGGCCGTGGGTCGAGCTACTCGGCGCCGCGCTCTTCGCCCTGGTCGGCCTGCGGCTCGGCGCCGGGCTCGGCACGCTGCCGGCCTACGTGCTGATCGCGCTGCTGCTGGGCGTGATCGCCGCCGATCAGCGCTACAAGCTGATCCCCGACGCGCTCACCCTCGGCGGCGGCCTGGTCGGCGTGCTGCTGGGCGCGGCGCTGCCGTTCCTGCTGCCGATGCTCGCCAGCCAGGGCGAGACGATCGCGCTCGTCGGCGTGCCCGTCCACCGGCTGCACATCACGGGCTTCGTGCTCGCCGCCGGCGGCGCGCTGGTCGGCTTCGTGCTGCTCGAAACCATGCGGCTCGGGTTCTCACACCTTGCCGGCTTCGAGGTCATGGGCATGGGCGACAGCAAGCTGATGCTGATGCTGGGCGCGTTCCTCGGTCCGATAGCGGTGGTGCTGGCGCTGCCGGTCGCCTGCGTGATCGGCCTGCTGACCGGCTTCGTCCATCGGCTGCGCACGGGCCAGCCGCATTTCCCGTTCGGCCCGGCGCTGGCCGGCGGTGGCGTCGTCGTACTGCTCGCCGACGACGCCGTGCGCGCGGCGCTGCTCGCACCCGGCGAGGCGATCGCCCGCCTGTCGCCCCTGGCGGTGCTGGCCGTGATGGGCGTCCTGATCGGACTGCTGATCGCCGTGATGCTGCGCCTGCGCGCGCGCGCCGCCGCCTACGCCGCCGACATCGACGCCGACTACGCACAGGCGGTCGCCGAGCTCGAGGATGGCGCGCCGGCCGCGCGCGACGACTAGGCGAGCTGCGTCTGTCCGCCGTCGGCGATCAGCTCGGCGCCGACGATGTAGCGCGACGCCTCGCTGGCGAGGAAGTGGATCGCGCTGGCCATCTCTTCGGGCTCACCCAGGCGGCCGAGCGGAATCTTGCCGAGGATCATCGCCATGAACGGCTCCCGGACCTCTTCCGGCACGTGGCTCATATCGGTCGAGGGCGTGGCGATCGCACCCGGCGAGAGCACGTTGACCCGGATGCGGCGCGGCACCAGCTCGGCCGACATGGTGCGCGCCAGCGAGCGCACCGCCGCCTTCGCCGCGCTGTAGACCGACATGCCGTCGAGCGCCAGCTGGTTGCAGATCGAGCTCACCAGCACCACCGAGGCACCGTCGTTGAGATGCGGCAGCGCGCGCTGCACGGTGAAGAACGCGCCTTTGAAGTTGAGATCCGACATTTCGTCGAAGAACGCTTCGTCGACCTCGGTCAGCGGCACCGGACGCGTCGCACCGGCGTTGGCCACGAGCACGTCGATCCTGCCGAGCTGCTCCGCGGTTTCGGCGTACAGGCGGTCGAGATCGGCGATGCGGGTGACGTCGCCCTGCACGGCGATCGCGCCGTCGCCAAGCGCTTCGCGCGCGCTCGCGAGCGTGTCGGCGTTGCGCCCCAGAATGGCGACGCGCGCGCCAGCGTCGCGCAGGCGCAGGGCGGTCGACAGGCCGATGCCGCTGTTGCCACCGGTCACGACGGCGACTTTGCCGTCCAGATCGCGGTTGGGCGGGGGAATCTCGTGGCTCATCTCGATCGGTCTCCAGGCTGAAAAAGCGAAAAATGTGGCGTCGCCACCGCTGCGTGTCCCGGAGCCTACGCGCTTCGACGCCCGTTGACCAGGTGCGGGCTGCGCGGCGGACCGACCCCGCGCGGGCGTCGCACAGCGCGCAGCGGCGACGCCCGCTGCGCGTCTCAGGCGAGCTGGGTCTGGCCGCCGTCGGCGACCAGCTCGGCGCCCACGACGAAGCTCGACGCTGGACTGGCGAGGAAGAAGATCGCTTCGCCCATCTCGTCGGCGTGGCCTATGCGGCCGAGCGGGATGTTGTTGGCCATCGTCTCTTTGAAGCCGTCGACCGCTTCCTGCGGCAGGCCCAGGAGGCCCAGGATCGGCGTCTCGATCGCACCCGGCGAGAGCACGTTGACGCGGATGCCGCGCGGCTGCAGCTCGGCCGACAGGCTGCGCGCGAGCGAGCGCACCGCGGCCTTGGCCGCGCTGTAGACCGAGAAACCCTCGAGCGCGATCTGGTTGGCGATCGAGCTCACCAGCACGATCGATGCGCCGTCGTTCAGGTGATCGAGGCCGCGCTGGACGGTGAAGAACGCGCCCTTGTAGTTGATGTCGTTGATCAGGTCGAAGTAGTCCTCGTCGATCTGGGGCACCGGCACCGGCTTGGCCCAGCCGGCATTGACCACCAGAATGTCGATCTTGCCGAAATGCGCCACGGTCTCGGCGTAGAGGCGATCGAGATCGGCGAGGTTCGTGACGTCGCCGCGCACCGCCAGGGTGTCGCCGCCGATCTCGTCGCGGGCCGCATTCAGGGTCTCTTCGCTGCGGCCCAGCAGCACCAAACGCGCGCCGGCGGCCGCCAGGCGCCGCGCGGCCGCCAGGCCGATGCCGCTGTTGCCGCCGGTGACGACGGCGATCTTGCCGGTGAGATCGTGGGCGTTGGCGGACTGCGCGGTGGTCGAAGTCTCGGTCATGACTGCACCTCTTGAAAATGGTGGATCAAAAAACGATCGTGTAAACGTGAGTGACGATGATCGCGGTCGTCGCGTCAGCGTCGAAGCCGTGTTTCGTCCGATGGGATGTCGGCCCTGTGCGCGGAGTTACACGCCTTGGCGCGAATGGCGATCATGGTAGGTTGTTTCGGCGCGATCCTCCCCTGCCGATCCCGCTCTCTCACGCCCCCCACGTCCCGCCGATCGACCGTTCCCGGAGTGCCCACCATGTCGCTTGCCGCCGTCCGACGCACCGCTGCGCTGCTGTCCTGCCTCGGCTGGTTTCCCGCCGCCCACGCCGCCGACCCCGGCGATACGGCGATCGTCCATCTGCGCCCGATCGACGCCGGAACCTGGGCCATCGAACTCTCGACCGACGCCAAACTCGACGCGCTGCGCTTCGAGGTCGACGGCCAGGCGGTCGAGGTCACCGTCGACGAAGCCGCACCCGACCGCCTGACGCTGCGCGCGGTGCCGCCGGACGCCCAGGTGCTGCGCGTGCGCGATCGCGACGGCACGAGCCTCGCCGCACTGCGCCTGGCTGACGACCGGGTCGACGGCGCACAGCGCGCCCCTGGCGACTGGACCGTCTACCACGTGATGGTCGGCCACTTCGCCAGCGGCAGCGGCGTCAACGACGGCGAAATCGACGGCTGGCGCCACAAGCAGTACGTCGGCGGCGATCTGCAGGGCGTGCTCGAACGCGCCGACCATCTCGCTGCGCTCGGCATCGACGCGGTCTGGCTGTCGCCGATCTTCCAGGCGGGCACCTCGCACGGCTACGACGTCGAGAACTACTACCGGATCGGCGATCGGGTGGCGGTGCCGGACGATCCCGAGGCGTCGCTGGCGCTCTTCCGCCAGGTGCGCGACGCCTTGGCCGAGCGCGGCATCGACGTCATTCTCGATCTGCCGCTCAACCACGCCAGCCGCGCCTACGACCGCAAGAACGGCTCGCCCAGCGGCCTGCGACCGCGCATGACCGCGGCGCGCCAGGAAGCCGAGAAGACCTGGGAAAGCTGGGGATCGCCCTACCGCTACTGGAATTTCTCGCACGACGACACCCGCCGCTTCCTGATCGAGGTCGGCCGCCACTGGCTGACCGAGGAGGGCGTCGCAGGCCTGCGCCTCGACTACGTTCGCGGCGTGCCCCACGACTTTTGGGCCGAGTTCTACGCCGCGATGCAGGACGCCAAACCGGGCGCGTGGCTGCTCGGCGAATGCTGGGACGACGGCGGCGGCGCCGAGGCCAACGCGGCCGAGATCGCCCGCTACTACGCCGCGGTCGACGGCCGTCCGCAGTTCGACAGCCTGCTCGACTTCCCGATGCAGATCGTCCTGACCAACGTCTTTGCCCGCCGCGGCCAGGACGTCCAGACACTCGAGAACTGGCTGCAGAGCACGGCCGCCCGCTACGACGCGACCGCGCCCGACGGCCGCGCCGGTCGCCCGGCGCTCTTTCTCGACAACCACGACGTGGCGCGCTTCCTGGCCTGGACCGACGACGACCGTCGGCTGACCGCCGCCCTCGGCTTCATCGCCGCGCTGTCGCATCCGCTGGTCATGTTCTACGGCACCGAGACCGGCCTCGCCCACGCTGGCGGCCGCCCGGGCTTCACCGACGCCAGCCGCGTGCCGATGGTCTGGGGCGAGGCGCTCGACGCCGATCTGCTGGCGCGCACGCAGACGATTCTCAACGCGCGCCGCGATTATCCTGTGCTCCGGCGCGGCGCGCGGCGCCCGCTGCACGCCGACGCCGACACGCTGGTCTTCGCCAAGGTCGCACCGAGCGCGGACGTCGCGCACGCCGTCGTCGGAGTCAATCTCTCCGATCAGTCGCGCACGATCGAGCTGCCGGTCGAAGGACTCGGTGCGGCAGCCGGTACCTACGCGACGCTCTACGTAGGCGGCG
>JBCCOR010000139.1:0-9556 GCA_039025295.1 Acidobacteriota bacterium | reverse complement strand
GCGTCTGATCGGCGATCGCTACGACGGACTGCGTACGCAGCACTTCTTCGGCTTCGGCGAGCCGACCGACCTCGCAGCGTCGAGCAGCGATCCAGAGCGCACGCGCTTCACGGGGCACGAGCGCGACCTTGGTACGCTCGGCGGCGCCGGCGGCGTCCAGATCGAGCTCGACTTCATGCGGGCGCGTTTCTGCAGTCCGTGGACAGCGCGCTTTCTGAGCGTTGATCCAGCGCGTGAGAGTGTTCGGCTACAGCATCCGCAGACGTGGAATCGCTTCAGCTACGCGTTCAACAATCCGGTCACGCTGGTCGATCCGGACGGACGCGCAGCAGAGACACCGTGGGACGTGGCCAACGTCGCGATCGGCGTCGGCAGCCTCATGGCGAATATCGCGGCAGGCAACGTACCGGGCGCGGTTCTCGATGCGGGCGGCATCGCGCTCGATCTGGCGGCTACGGCGGCACCGGGCGTTCCAGGCGGCGCATCGACCAGCATCAAGGCTGCGCGGTTGGCAGAGAACGTCCGGTTTGGTAAAGCCTTCGAGAAAGCCGTGCTGAATGCGGTTGAGTTCACAAAGAATACAGAACGCCTGGTTATCGAAGATAGCACCAAGACTTTTCGAATACCCGACGGGCTGAGCAAAGGTATCCTTCTCGAGATTAAAGGCGTAAAGAAGCTCCCTTTTTCGCGTCAGTTGCAGGAGTTTGTCGCAGAGGCTCGAGAGACCAATCGCACAGTTGTCATTGCGGTCACTCACAACACCAAGATCAGCAAAAACCTGAGGCCGCTGATCGAACAAGGGAAGGTGGTCATCGTGAGGTTTAATCCAGAGTGAAGACAATAGCTGACCAGATCAGCCAGGACTGGGAAGTCCTAGCGGATCATCTTAAGTATCACGGAATCGAGGGCGAAGACCCATGGGAAATGAGAAAGAATATAAGCCAGCTAAAAAAAGCGGTGCCTCATCTTTTGAGCGCACTCCCGAAACTTCGAACATACTCTGTGAAATCTGACATCATCCGAGCAATAGCGACGACGAAAATCGACCCTTCTTATCTCATCGCTGAATTAAAGCGAATACGACCTAAAATCGTACATGACTACAAAGCACCCGACGACAATTGGAAATTGAAAGGCGATGATTGGGATCGAGCTCAGCAGGAGCGCTTGAAAAAGAGCAATGGCTATACGAGATACGGCGCCTCGATCGCCGAGGCGATTCGCCTTCGAATGAACACCTCTGTGTATGCTGATACAGCTCTAATCGTTCAGGACAAAGGCTATGCAACTGCGCGGAAAATGCTCCCGGAAGCATTGACAAAGATTAAATCAAAGCGAATCACTACGATCAAACTACTCTGCGATCTCATCAATGACCCTGACATTACTCCCCACGTCATCAGCGCCCTTGCACGCGCCAAGGCCATCGAAGCCCTTCCGCTGATCCAGCCGTACACCGGATCACCGATCCCGCTGGTCAAACGCGAAGCCCAGAAGGCGATTAAGAAGCTCGAGAAGCTTCGCGACAAGCAGGCCAAGCCTGCCAAACCGGCCGCGCTCACGGAAGCAGCCAGCGGACCGCCTGACGACCTGATCGAATCGTCGATGAACTTCGACGCCGAGCAGATTCCCAAGTTTCTTCGGAAGGCCTTCAAGCAGCTGCAGAAAGTCGACCGACGCGTGGCCTCGGAAGTGCGCGACGTGCTCCTGACCATGGAAATCGACGAGGAGCGCGCGTTCACGTTCGATGTGACGCACAACGATGAGGCGTCAACGGTTCATCTCCACCTCTTCATGGACGATGAGGACGCGGCCGATCTTGCCCTCTATGCCGAGCCAGCCATCGCAGCGATCATCAATCAGGTCATGGACGCGGACATGATGTGAAGCACTCAACCTGATCAGCGATCGCTTCGACGGCCTGCACACCCAGCATTTCTATGGTCAATCCATGATCCCGGACGATCCGCACCGCTTCGGCCTTGTACTCGGCTGTGAACTTTCGTCGTGGTCTTCTGGCCATGGATACCTCCTGGCGCAGGATCGCGCCTTCTCAGGTGTCCACACAATCGGGGTAGGGCCACACAGGCGCGCCTGTAGACTGCGTCGGCCCGCGGCACCGTGCCGATTCCCCTCGCTCACACGACCCGGAAACCGTTGATGCGCCTCATCTCATCGCTCGCCCTGCTGATCGTCCTCTTCACCTTGGCGCTGCCGATACGCGGCGACGAGGCGCGCGTCGACCTGCTTCCAGCGCCCGCAGACTGGCGCAGCGAGCTGATCGACATGCCCCCGCCCTTCGCGCCGACGCTCGACTACGAGGGCCAGCTTCACGTGAAGTTCTCCCCGACCTGGCGGCAGTTCGACGCCGCCGATGGCTGGACCTACGCCTTCGTTTGGCGCGTCGTGCCACAGGAGGTCGACGCCGCGCGCCTCGAATCGGATCTCGAGACCTACTTCGGCGGCCTGATGACCGCCGTGGGCGCGGAGCGCTATCCCGACAAGGCGGTGCCCACGGTCGCCGAACTTCAGGCGGTCGAGCCGGACGATCCGTGGCTGCAGCAGTGGCGCGGCACGGTGCGCACGTGGAATCCGTTCGGCGACGGCGAGCCGGTCACGCTGCACTTCGAGATCCGCGAAATGGGCTGCCGCCTCAGCGAGAAGCCGCAGCAAACGCTTCTCTTCCTGGTCTCGAAGGCGCCGCGCACCGCGCCGGTGTGGGCGTCGTCGCTGCGCGGGCTGGTTGCGGGCGCCCAGTGCTGACCGCGGCGCGGTAGGCAACGCACGCGTGTTGGCGACACGTCGCCCGACACGCCGGCTGCGCACGCGCGCTCGCGGCGGAGCGAGCGCCGCGCAAGATCGGGAATCTTCTCTGCGCTGGTGACATCGCCCGCGTGGCACGGCGGTTGCTTTTCTATCGCGCAACCGTCCATCCACGTCATCCCGAGGAGCCTTCGATGACCCACGCATCCGACCATCCCGTCGTCGCCCGTCTGCGCAGCCAGATCACCAGCGATCCGACCTTCGCCGGCTATCTCGAATCGTCGATTCTCCTGGCGCGCGAGCGCGGCCGCCAGACGCTCGATCCGGCGCTCTACGAGGCGCTCAACGACCAGGCGTACAACTGCTGGCCGCTGACGCTGACCGGCTATCTCGACTACCTCAACGGCTTCCTGCAGCTGATTCCGCGCGAGAACCAAAACCTTGACGTCTGGAAAGATCCCGCCAGCGGCTACAGCCAGGAGGTCTACGACCGCCTGTGCCAGTTCTACTGGCTGATCGACCAGCAGACGCCGGTGATTCCCGACGACATCGGCGTGGTGCAGAACTACCGCGACGGCGATTTCGTCTTCGCCCTCTGGCTCGACGACTACGCCAAGGCGTGGGGCACCTTCCTCGACTCGCCGGAATCGCTCACCGCCGAGACGCTGCAGTCGTTCTGGGACGATCCGTCGTACCAGGTCGGCAACTCGTCGCAGTACGCCGACACGTGGCGGTCGTTCAACGACTTCTTCTCGCGCCAGCTCAACCCGGGCCTGCGCCCGATCACGAGCCCCAACGGCAACGTCCAGATCGTCGCGCCCGCCGACTGCACCTATCGCCAGACCTTCCCGATCGCCGAGGACGGCACGATTCCGGCGATCACGATCAAGCAGACGCACACCGTCGCGACGGTCGCCCAGCTGCTGCAGGACGACGCGCTCGCCGCGCACTTCCACGGCGGCACGTTCGTCCACTACTTCCTCACGCCCTACAACTACCACCGCTTCCACGCGCCGGTGAACGGCACGGTCGACGAGTCGCGCGTCGTGCAGGGCCAGGCGTATCTCGGCGTCGACATCACCGGCGACGGCCAGTTCGACGCGCCCGACGCGTCGAACGCGGAGGGCAGCCCCGACGGCAGCAGCGGCTATGAGTTCTTGCAGACGCGCGGCGTCCTGGTGATCGACACGAGCAGCCATCCCGATCCCGCGCAGCGCATCGGCCGCGTCGCCGTGGCGCCGATCGGCATGGCGCAGGTTTCGGGCGTGGTGATGAACGCCAAGGTGGGCGACACGATCGCCAAGGGCGCGGAGTTCGGCCACTTCCTCTTCGGCGGCTCCGACATCATCCTGCTCTTCGAGCGCGACGCGGACCTGACCCTGGTCACGACCGACAGCGACGCGGCGCAGACGCCGTTCGCGTTTCACTACGGCAACGTGGTGGCGTATTGGAACGGGCGGCGGGACTGACGCTCGCGGCGTAGCGCGGGCGCTCAGCCCGCGGACGATGCGGGATCGCGGTTGACGTGGACGCGCCACACGTGGATGTCGCGCTCCTCGTCGTGGCGACACGGCCGCGGCGCGGCGCCCCACGGCGCGGTAGCGCCCGGCCGGCGGTCGAGCAGCACGAGATGCACCTGCTCCCAGTCCTGGCCGTGGCGGTGGCGGTAGGCCTCGGCCTGACCGAGGCCGGGCTCGTCGGCGTCGGCGAGCTTCAATTCGATGAGCATCGAGCGCTCAGGCATCTCGAAGCGCGTGCGTACGCCGACGTCGATGCGCTGGGCGGCGGCAGCCGTGATTTCCTGGATCACGTCGAGATCGCCGTGGGCGTCGAGCACCTGGGCGAGCGCTCTCTGGAAGTCTTTTTCGCGCCACTCGTTGGTGCGGTAGGCGCTGCCGCGGTGCTTTTCGAGGTTGTCGAGGGCCTGTTTGAGGGCAAAGCGGAGGGCGTCGCGGCCGGCGGGTTCTTGGACGCGCCGTAGGAAGCGTTCGCCCCAGGCATCGAGATCGGGCACGTAATTTGCTCGATCCGCTTCGTCGGCGCCGTGCATCCGCGCCTCGATCGTGGCTCGCGCAGCGCGCATCGAACCATGGGCGTCCGCTGCCAGCTCATTTCCCTCATCGAGCGTTCGTGCAAGCGCAGCATGCGCGATCGCTCCACCGAGCTGACCCAAGGCCGTCGCGGCACTACCGCGGATCACTGAATCAGGCTCGCGAGAAGAGTCAAGCAAACCAACCAACGCGGGGACCGCACTACGATCACCGAGCTGACCCAAGGCCGTCGCGGCACTACCGCGGACGTTCGACTCTGACTCGCGAGAAGAGTCAAGCAAACCAACCAACGCGGGGACCGCACTACGATCACCGAGCTGACCCAAGGCCGTCGCGGCACTACCGCGGTTCACTGAATCAGGCTCGCGTTCGATCGATAATTTCGCATGCAGCACGGCCAGCTGATCAGACGCGCGCAAAACGTCGCATGCGGCCGGGCCCAGCTGGGCCAGCGCATTGAATACATGGCTGCGAACAAATTTGTCGGCATGGTCGACGAATCCTACGAGGAGCACCGCATCTCGCGCCTCGCCAAGGTCACCGAGCGCTTGAATGAGCGGCACCACGTGGTCACCGTGCGCGCTATTCAGTGCCGTGCGAACATCGGCCAAGACATCGCTCTCACCAGCTGCGGCCAGCGCGCGCAGCGCCAGTGTACGAATCCACGGTAAGAAATGCGTCTTCACCCACGTGCGCAGCTGCGCGCGCTCGACCTCGGTTGCGAGACGGCCGTACGCCGCCGCAGCCAGCACGTTGATCGTGCGGCCAAAGCGCTCTTCCCACGCCAATTTCAGCGAACCACCGCCCACGCCGGCACAACCGGCGGAACCAAGAAGCTTCAGCGCGTCTTTGTCGGGCCGCGCCGTTTCGAAGACGCGATCACGCAGTTCCAAGGTTTTCGCCGCGGCGAGCGTCGAATGAGCGACCGAGGGACTCGGCTCCGCCGAGGCATCGCGCGCTGCAGCACGCCTGGACGAAGATTTCTTCGGCGGCGCCAACAGCTGACGCAGCTGCGTGGCACGACGCGATTGAGGACTGGCGGCGAGCAATTCGCGCAGCAGCGTGTCGGCCCACGTGCGCGTGGCACCTTCGGCGTCACCGCGCAGTGCACGCACAACCTGTAGCAACTCCGCGATCGACCAAGGTTCGACCGGCGAATCAACCGCGTTCCCCGCCAATGTGTCGCGCAAACGCGCGTACAGCGCGTCGCGATGCGCTTCGAGCTCGTTCGTGTCGCCCTGCGCCTGGAGCACCAGCCACGATTCGAGCAGCGAAGCACTTCCCCGGCGAATGCGAACATCGTCGAAATCGCGTTGAGCTTCGCCTGAGTCGCCCGCGCGTCGCAGCGCTGAGCTCGCCAGCAAATCGAGCGCAAAGGCCGCCATCTCTGCCCACTGCGCGTGTGGCAACCAATCGAACGGTTGGTCGAGCCGATGATCGATCGCCCATCGAGCGCCCAGGTACGACGCGATGCTCTCGTGGGCAAACACCATCGCGAATGCCGCATCCTCACCGTCCGCCTGCAGGGCGACGCGCGTGGGCAAATGATGACGCACATCGTTGTCGAGCTGCTCACGCCACGCGTCATCGGCACCGCAAGCCTTCTGCCAGCGACCGTGATCTTCCTGTACCGCTGGCCACGTACGGGCCCCATCGCGGCCGAAAAGCTGACGCGCGCCCAGCCAGCCCAGTGCCTGCCACAGCGTTTCCCGACGCGTCGCTTCCTTGTTGATCGTCTCGCCCTCGACTGCCCGGCGAATCTGCTCATCGACATACTGCGCGTAGAGCTGCGTTGGCCGCTCGATGGTGTCGAGCGCGTCAGCACCTTGGCCAACCGCCACATCGAGCAGCATGCGCCAGATATGTGGATGCTGACGAACGCTGGCAAGCCGCCGGCGCGAAGCCGTCTTCTCGACGGCGCCGATCAGATCCTGGCGCGCCGTGGTCTCGATCACATTCAGCGCGTCCAAGCGCGCTTCCAAGACACCAGCGCGCTCGCCAAACAGCATCGGCTGCAGTTCGAAGGTCGACCAGGCACCGGCCGACGGATCCTCGGCCTCGGTGATCTGCGCCAACCGCGCGAGCTTCGCCTCGGCGCTGCGCCGTAAGCTGACGAACAATGCGAGATTCGGCGCGCGGCACAGGCGCTCGAGATTGCCCTGCTGCGGACCACCGCCGGTCATTTCAGATAGCTCGTTCAAGCCATCCATCACGACCGTGAGCAAGATCGATTCGTCGTCACCCAGCACGCAATCTGCCAGCCACAGCGGCAGCCGCGCGTTGTCGAGCAAGGTCTCGACCAGCGTGCGCTCGCGATCGTACGCCCGTCGCGGCACCGTCTGCGCCGTCACGCGCAGCGGCACGATGAGCGGATCAACCGACGAAATCGATCGCGCCTCGTCGTCGAGATGGTCCAAAGCGGCCATCAGCATGCGCTGCACGATCTGCTGCGAAGCCACCGACTTGCCCGCACCGGGCGGCCCGAAGAGCGCAACGCGCGCGCCGCGATAGCGAACGTGGTTGGTCAATACGTCGACGCGCGGCAGCTTCGCATCCTCTGACGCGTCGCCCTCCTGCCGCACGCGCAGCAACACCTGATGCTGGCCGTCCGCAGCCAGCCGCTGATCGATCTTCGATCGCGCCTGTTCCACTTTCTTCCGCAGTCCAACCAGACGCGCATCGCCCCGCATATCGCTCATCGCCAACGCTCCAATCGTTTACAACAATCTCCGAACAACGAGGAGTGTAGCGCAGCGACTTCAACCTCAACCGAGCCCAAACGACAACGCCCCAGATCGCTTGAAAGCGATCCGGGGCGCGCGGGTGACCGGGTGACCGGGTGGACTGAGCGTCAGCGGGCGTCTTCGACCGCGTTGGCGCTGCCGTAGCGGTAGCCCTCGCGGGCGCGGACGCGGAAGTTCGGGTTGCGGGTGTCGACCTCGACCTCGCGGTAGCCGCTGTCGCCGCGCGCGTGCTCGGCGCGGTAGCTGAGCAGGTAGTAGCCGCTGGTCTCGTCGGCGATCTGGCCGAGCGGGGTGGCGAAGTTGACCAGGTTCTCGTAGTAGCGACCGCCCGTGTCGGTGGTCAGCTGGGTGAGAAAGTCCGACTGCGCCGCGTCGATGTTCGACGGCACCAGCTCGAGCGCGTAGACCGCGACGTTGTGCGCGTTGAGCGCGCGCTGCATGGCCGGGTAGTAGCGCTTGTCGGGCTCGCCGCGGCCGGTGAACTGATCGAGGTTGCCGAAACCGCGGCCGATGTACACCAGGTTCTTGCGGCCGCCGACCGGCGCCAGCGCCTCGGCGACCACCTCGAAGGCGTCGTAGGGCGTGCGCGTCGCGTCGCGCAGCGCGTCGCCGCCGATCGGCAGGTTGGCCAAGAGCGACGGCTGCTCGGCGTCGACCGTCGGACGACGCGACGGCGTCGTGTTGTCGGCCTCGGCGCCGCGCGCGGCCCGGTCGAGGGCGCGGATCAGGGCGTCGCCGTCCTGCGTGAAGTCCTGATGGACCTTGAGCTTGACGTCGTAGCTGACGACCGCCACCCAGTCGCCGCCGAGGCGCGACTCGCGCACCCAGCGCTTGGCGTCGCGCACCGCCTCGAGCTGACGGCGCAGCAGCACCGTGCCAGCGTTACCGCCGACGCGCTTCTGATCCTGCAGATAGAGCACGAAGTAGCGATCGGTCGGCACCGCGTCGACCGCGCCCGGCCAGGTCGGGTTCTCCTCGAGCCAGCGACGGTTGCTATAGAAGATGGCGCCCGAGAGATCGACCTCGCCGCCCGCTTCACGGACCACGAAATCGTCGGCGTCGAGGCCCACGATCACGTTGCCGTCGCGGTCGGTGACGACCACGTCGAGCAGCACTTCGGTGACCTCGACCTGATCGAGGAACGAATTGCCCTCGGCCGGGGCGTCGTCTTGCGCCACAGCAGATGCGGTCGAGAGACCGACGAGCAGGGCGGCGGTGAGCAGCGGGGCGGTGGGAATCCAGCGATGCATGAGGCACTCCTTGTCCTGAACGGGAAACGAGTCGAGCGAGCGAAATGTGGGGCCCGGAGCGGCGGGCCCGCGGGGCGCAGCGCGGCGCAGACCGCGTGCGTTCGATGTCCTGCTTCGATGCAAAACACGCACCGACGGTTGCGCCGAATCGGCCCGCCGACGCCGACAGCCATGGCCGTGGGACAAAACGCCTGCCGGCTGCCGCGAGCTGCGACGCGGCGCCCTGAGAGGCAACGCCGCGCGCGGCCGCGAAACCGCATCCGACCCCGAACGGCGACGCGATCGTACACGCTGCAGGACACCCGCGCCGACGCCGTCGAAACCCGTCTTGACCCGCTCCGCGCAGAGCGGTATTCTCCGTCCTCCCACGACGCGGGCGCGCGTCGTCGCCACGTCGGGGCGTAGCTCAGCCTGGTAGAGCGCACGGTTCGGGACCGTGAGGCCGGAGGTTCGAATCCTCTCGCCCCGACCATCTTCCCCACCTCCCTCTCGCGCCCACGCTTCCTCCCCCCTTCTGCATCCATCGACGGTCGTCCTGGCTCGAAACAGCCAGCGCCGACGCCATGGCCGGCATCGCGCCGGGCCATCCCCGATCGGCGCGCATTCGTCCCTATCACGTCGCGCGCCGGTTGCGGCTGCGTGTCCCGATCCCGTACCCTCAACGTCGAAGTTCCACCACGCAGGAGATCGACGATGAGCACAGACGCAGCGCACGCGGCCGGCAATCAATGGTTCGGCCAGCCGCGAG
>JBCCOR010000138.1:0-9562 GCA_039025295.1 Acidobacteriota bacterium | reverse complement strand
CGGACGTCTTCGACGACTACGCGCGCAATCTGGCGGCCGGTCCTGGCGCCGACACCTTCGAAGGACGTGTCGCCCGGCTTCTGCTGCAGCTGGCGCGGAGCCACGTTGGCGAGCTCACCGAGCACGAGCCCGCGCTGATCGCTGAGCTCGAGGCGCTGCGCGCGGAATTTCCGGTGCGGCTGAACGACAGCGTTGTGCCCAAGCACCTCGTCGCCGCCGATTTGATACGCGGTCGCGAAGGTGCGCTGGCGCGCGCCACGGCCCTGCTCGCCGAATTCGATGCGCACGCCGCCCCGGGGCATACCGCTGCTGCGTCTCAGCTCTTTGCCCGCGCCGCGTTTCACGGTGGCCTGAGCGAGGCGGCGACGGTCTTGCTCGCCGACGCTGTGCGCCGGCATCGTGCGATCCTGACCGCAGATGCGCCGCTGCTCGCCGAGCTCGAAGCGCTGGTCGTGGGCGTCGAGCGTCCGCGGGTGGCCGCTGCCCCGCCGACTCGTCAGCAGGCCGAGGGGCGGCGTGATCCGCTCGAGCGTCGTCGCGAGTGATCGCGCGTGGAAGCACACGATGACGACGCCCATTCCCCGCGTGACCGAGATCCTGAACGCTGCGCGCGCCGGTGACGACGCGGCCATGGATCAGCTCTTGCCGCTGGTCTACGACGAGCTGCGCCGCCTGGCCAACGTGCGCGCCCGCGGCGCGCGCCAGTCGCTCCAGCCCACCGAATTGGTCCACGAGGCGTGGCTGAAGCTGGTGCGCACCGAGGATCGCCACTGGCAGTCGCGTCGCCACTTCGTCAACGCGGCGGGGACGGCGATGCGCAATCTGCTGATCGACCGCGCCCGCTCGCGGGCGGCGGCCAAGCACGGCGGCGATCTCGACCGCGCCCCGGCCGAGGTGCTCGACGGCCAGGTGATCGAGCTCGCGCAGTCGCCCGAAGAGCTGCTGGCGATCAACGCGGCGCTCGATCGACTGGCGGCGGTCGACGCGCGCGCGGCCCAGGTCGTGACGCTGCGGTTCTTCGCCGGCTTCAGCACCCACGAGATCGCCGACGCGCTCGGCGTCAGCGACCGCACAGTGCGCAACGACTGGGGCTTCGCCCGCGCCTGGCTCCGCCGCGCCCTGGCCTCCTCGTCGTAGCGAACGCCCCGCCCGATCGGCGACGCAAACCGCCCGCGCCCGAAAACTTCCGCCCCGCGCATCGTTTCTCGTAGTCCTTCACGGGGATCCCCGTGACCGATGCGAGCCATGATGTGACGAACCTTCATCCACACCTTCCGACGCGACCCGGGGTTGCCGCGATCGTCCTTCTGCTGGCTGCGTTTTTCGCGTCCGACCTGGGCGCGTCCGCGCCGTTCTCCTTCGAGCGCGTCCGCGCCGAGGAGGATTGGATCGCCGACGGCGACGCCGAGACCCTCGCGTCGCTGCCGGCGTACCAGGCCATCGCGCTCGGCGAGAACAGCTGGCTGACCCTGGGCGGCACATGGCGCCTGGCCCTGGAGCTGAACCGCAACGAAGGCTGGGGCGAGGTGCCCGGCACCGACCTCATGCTGCTCGAACGGGCGATGGTCCACGCGGCCTGGACCTACCGGCCGCGCAGCGGCCCGCTCGATCGCGTGCGCCTCTTCGCCCAGCTCAAGCACGGCGAGACCCTCGGCCGCCGGACGGAAGACCGCGTGCCGGACGTCGATCGGCTGGACGGGAACGCCGGCTTTCTCGAGCTGCGAAGCCGTCCGCGCGGGAGTGGCGGCGGCGGCCAGGTGACACTGCGCCTCGGCCGCCAGGAGCTCGACTACGGCGCCGGCCGCCTGATCGCCATCCGCGCCGGCGCGACGAACACGCCCATCTCCTTCGACGCGGCCCTGCTGCGCTACAGCGCCCCGCGCGTCGACGTCGACGTCTTCTACGCCTTCCCGAACGAGACCGATCCCGGCGTCTTCGACAACGATCGCCTGGAGGGTCGGAAGCTGCGCGGCATCTACGGCACCTGGAAGACGGATCGCGGCGGCCTCGATCTCTTCGCCTTCATCGACGAGCGTCCCCAGCGCTACTTTCAAGGCAGCGGCCGCGAGACGCGCAACAGCGTCGGCGGCCGCTGGTTCTACGCCCACGGCCGACTCCGTCAGGACGTCTTGTTCACCTGGCAGTGGGGCGATCTCCGCCCCGACGCGGGGCCTGCCGGCGCGATCGAGGCCTGGACCGCGAGCACCCAAACGCATATCCGGCTGCGCGACGATGGCTGGCGCCCGACCTTGAACCTCTTCACCGGCTACGCGACGGGCGACGACGATCCCGCCGACCCCGACATCGGCACCTTCCGCGCCCCGTATCCGCCCGGCCGCTACTTCGGCTCGGGCGCGCCCAACGGTCCGCTGAACGTCATCTTCTATCGCCTCGGCCTGGCCCTGCAGCCGTCGCGCTCGCTCGATCTCGACCTCGGCTTCTACGACTTCTACCGCGAGAGCGTCCGCGACGGCACCTACGGCGTCCCGGGCATTCCCTTGAACCCGCCTGGCACCTCCGGCGAACGTCACGTCGGTCGCCTGATCGAGCTGGTGGCGTCGGTTCCGTGGGGTGAACGGGGTGCGATCGAGTTCGAAATCTCCCGCTTCTTCCCGGGCGCCTTCTTCGACGACCCGCCGCTCGAGGCCGACACGATGTTCTTCGGCTGTCGCCTGACCACCACGTTTTGATGGGTCCGTGCCGCGCCGACCGTACACGGATCCGCCGATGAGCGACCTCGAGCGCGCCCTTGCGCGGGTGCCCGAAGCGCCGGCGCACGTGATTCCGCGCGGCATGCTGCTGCGCGCAACGCCCGCGCTGCTCGGTTCGGTGGCGCGCGGTTCCTTCGGCATCCACGACGCCCGCCGCGCGACGCTCGCCCTGATCGGTGACCCGCCGCCGACGGACTGCCTGCCGACGCCCGTACCGCGGGTGGCCTTCGCCGTGTCGGAACGCTTCGATCCGCAGGCTTGGCCAATCTTCCGCTGGGAAACGCTTGACGTCTTCATCTCCGACGACCGTCATCGCGCGCCGCCGGCGGTGGACGTCGAGCTTCTCGCATCGACCTTCCCGGTCGCCGACGCGTCCGCGGATCTGCGCTTCGCGCTCGAGATCGGTCTCGCGCTCGGCCCGGTCTTCGCCGCGCGGTCGGTCGGCAATGTGGTCGCCGCGGCCTGCTGCTTCTGGCGTTCCGAGCGGTACTTCGACATCTCGATCGACACGCTGCCCGCCCATCGCCACCGCGGCCTCGGCTACGCGGTCGCCGTCGCCCTGCTCAACGCGCTTCGTCCGGCACGCGCCGTCCACTGCAGCAGCCCCGACGAAACGCGGGCGCGCGACTTCATCCGCGCGCTCGGGTTTCGCCGGGTTGGTGCGATTTGGCGGGGCGTGCCCGACGTGAAACCGTCGTCGATGAACGGTCCTGCGTCGGAGTCGGGCTGATTCGGCGGGCGTGGTCCGCGGGGGCGAGGAATCAAAACGGGTACTGTCGAGCGTGCCCTTGGGCATGTGGATCCATCCCTGCGTGTGCGGGGGAATGGAAGGCTCGGCGACCCTGGAGACCGATCCGGGTTTCGATGCAGCGTCAGCGCGACCTCTTCCCGCCGCCTGACGATGGAAGCATCGAGGCCCGGTCGAGGCCGAGGGTTTTGATCATCGCTTTTGCAACGAGCACGTTCGCCCGCACGTCGGCCAGGGCGTCGTGCGCATCGTCGTGGTCAATGCCGAAGATGTTCGAGAGCGTTGATAGCTTCAGGTTCTCGGGTGGTTGGCCGGCGGCATTTTGGAACTGGCGCCACCATGCGGCGAGCTGCAAGGTGTCCAGGCCGAGGAACTCCGCGGGCAGGAATAGATTGTGCGTTTTGAATGCTCGGCGCACGAACAGCATGTCGAACGTGGCGATGTTGTGGCCGGCCAGCTGCGCTACCTTGTACGGCTTGCCTCTCCTGCTGACCTTCGGCACCTCCGCATGGCGCTGCAGAAACGACGAGAACTGCTGAATGCCCACTTCTGGGCTAACGGCGTGCTTTTCCCACACCTGCGGATCGTAGCTGTTCATTTGGAGTGACTGCGGATCGGCCGCGTCGTCATCAAAATGCAGCTTGACCTCGAGAGCGTCGCGCTCGACCCAGCCTTTGCCAATCGCAACGGCGGCAATCTGGCAGATCTCATGCGCTGCGTGGTCAAGTCCGGTCGTTTCGATGTCGAAAAAAACAATAGGCATCACGATATCTCTTCTTGTGCCGCATTGGCGTCGGCATCGTCGCCGTGCTCATCCACTCAAGATCGACGGCCAGCGGGTAGTGAGCATCTCTGCGAGTCGTAGCATTTTATTCTCCAGTCGACCTATTCCCGCGGACGCGCGGGAATCTGAGTATGTCGCGCGTGGGCACCTCACAACGGCGAGTCGGCATCGCGGGTGGGCTTGCACATGGCGCGGTCGTAGCGCGCGCGCAAGCGGCCCTGCGACGCGGCGTGGCGCAGGGCAGAGAAAGTGTCTCGGACTTTCTTTACGCGGGTTCCGCCGCCGGCAGCTGCGGCGACGCCGACGACGCGTTCGACGGCAGGCCGGGCAGGTTGAACAGGCAGCTGCGCATCTCGTCGAGCACGGGCCACGACGACGGATCGCTGGCCCGGCTCGCGATCACGGCGTCGCGCCAGGCGCGGACGTGGTCGACCGCTGGTCCGTCTTTGCCCGCGCGGCGCTCAAGGGCTTTCCCAATGCCCAGCGCCAGCTTCTGAATCGCTTCCCATTGGCCCCGGGCGCGCTCGACCTCCGCGAGATCGAGGGTGATGATCAGAAAGAGCAGATCAGCGTGCTGACGGGCGAAGCGCAGCCGCGTTTCGCGCAGCAGGTCGGCGGCGGCGGCGTGCTCGCCGAGGCTGTGCAGGATGAGGCCCTGCAGCCAGTCGAGCCGGCCGGCGAATTGGCTGACGGCCTCGGTGCGCTGGCGGATCTTGATGCGCGCCTCTTCGATCTCGGTGAGGATCGCGCGGCGCTCCTCGGGATCGCTGTTGTAGGTCGAGACGGTGACGAGATTGATCAGCGCGCCGCACGCCAGATAGCGGTTGACGTTGACGTCGAGCTGACACGCGGCGCGGCCCAGATGATGCGCCGCGTGCGTGCGGTTTTCGGCCTGCTCGGCGGCGGTCGAGGTTTGCACGGCCTCACCGGCGGGCATACCGAACTGCGCGTAGAACTGGCCCAGGTAGTAGTGCGAGCGCGCGATGTCCTGCGGATCGGGCGCCTCGTCGGGATGGTGGACGCGCTCGGCGACGTCCATCGCGTGCTTCAGCGTCAGCTCGGCGAGGTCGTACTTCCACACGCAGGTCCAAAACACGCCGCAGCGGTGGTAGAGATCGCAGACGTCGCTCGGCGGCACCGCGTGGGCGTAGGCGCCGCAGAGGTAGAGGGCGCGCAGGTAGTTGGTTTCGGCCGCGTCCATGTCGCCGCTGACGCGTTGAGAACTCGCGCGCACGAGATGGGCGCGCACCAGGAAGCGCGCCCAGGCGAGGCTCGCCGGCCTGCGATGCTTCCACGCTTCGACCATCGGCACGGCGGCGTGCGCCCAGGCGTGGGCGCACGCGTCGGGCCGGCGCAGCGCCTTCTCGCACCCCAGCAGGAAAACGGTCTGGAATTCGGGCGTGTGGTAGCGCTTCTCGCCGATCGCCCTGGCGACGGGCACGGTCTTGCGCATGCGCGCCATGCGGCTCTCTTCCCGGTGCCGCACATATTCGCTCAGCTCCGACGTTTGCATGATGCGCACAGCGTAGCAGAGCGGGCGCGGCCGACCGCGCGGCCGCGCCCGCGGCGCTCAGCCCTCGATGATGATGATGATGCCCTGCTCGTCGATCGGCGGCGACGGCGGCGCGGTTGAGCCGTCGATGATGATGATGATGCCCTGCTCGTCGACCGGCGGCGGCTCGGGCATCACCCAGGCGATGACCGACTGCCACCACGAACCGAGCCAGTCGGTTACGCGCGGGGCGTCGAGCGTCGAGGGCGCGGCCGCGGCGGGCGCGGCGAGCAGGGTGAGGAGCAGCAGCAGCGCTGCCAGGCAAGTCATTCTGTGCATGGGTTTTCTCCTTGGCACATGGAAAGGTGCAGACCGAGGTCTACAAGGATGTGAACCCATTGTGGCAACCGAACGTCAGTCGCCGAGTCACGCCACGGTTTGGCATCGCTGTTCCGGAAACCATCGTTCAGTGAGATCGAATTTCTTGATTCAGCGCATCTTCACTGCGTCGAAGGTTGCGCACGTTTGCCGACTGGGGACGCTGATGTGCGCAGATTGGAGAGAAATCCCTACGATACGGAACCACGCAGCGGCCGACGCGCTCGACGCGTCTTCCGATTCATCCCACCAGGAGATGTTGTGATGGTTACCTCCACGTCCGCACTCGGTTCGTCACTGGCGCACACCAAGACGCTGCGCCGCCTGCCCGACCGCCTCATGCGCGGCGAGATCGACGCGCTCGACGATCTGCGGGCCGTGCCGCTCGCGATCGTCGTCGGCCACGCCGACGCGCCGGTCGCCGGCCTGCCCGATCCCGCCCGGCTGGCGCTGCTGCATCTCGCGCGCTACCTGAACAAGGACGGCCTCGACGCGCCGACGCTGGAGCTGGGCATCACGTGTCGCCTGGTCGACGAGGCGGCGCCCGAGCACTTCGCGGATCTGCTGGTCGAGAGCGGTCGCGCCTGGGCGATCGGGTCGCCGCACCGGGGCGTGGCGATGATCGATCGTGTGCTCGGCCATCTCGTCGACGACCGCTACCGCGACAGCGAATCAGCGCACGCGGTGGCGGCGGCCGAAGCGACGCTCGTGCGCCATCGGGCGATCGTCGGCGGTTTTGCGCCGGCGCAGTCTGCGGCGCAGGTCGTCTACGAAGCCACGATGCCCGGGCTGCCGCGAGGCGATACGCGACACGATCTGATCGTGCGCCAGCGCTATGCCGAGCTGGCGTACGTGATCGGCCAGTGGATCGAGGCGTTCCGCCTGCTCGACGACCGCAACGCACACGACAACCTCGCGCAGGGCAGCAGCCCGCTGCACAAGCAGATCTACGCGGCCCATCGCCTGAGCTGGACGCTCGACAAGGTGCGCGTGCTGCTCGCCCTGGGCGGCGCCGCGCACGCCCTCGACGCGCTGGCGGGCTGCGCGCCGATGCTGGCCATGACGGGCATGCGGGCGTCGGCGGTCGAGCTCGACATCGCGGGCCTGACGCTCGCCGCGCAGATCCTCGCGCACCGCAGCGGCGACGCCGAATCGCCGCACCGCTCGCCCGCGCTGCGCCGCATCGAGCAGCATCTCGGCACCGCCGACGCGCCGATCACCTGGCACGGCGCCGTGACCTGGGCGCGGCTGCAGCGGCTGGTCGGCCTGGCGCTGAAGCCGGTCGAGCCGGAGCAAGCGGGCGTCTATGCCGCGCGCGCCGCAGCAACCCTCTTCGGCCTCGACTGCCCGTGGCAGGGCCTGGCCTGCGTCGCCGATCTGCCGATGGCGACGGCCTCCGCGATGCGCGAGCGTCTGCGCAGGGGCGTGCGCGAGAGCCTCGGCCAGCCAACGATCCGCCGCGCGCTCGCGCAGGCGATGCAGCGCAGGGCGCAGCAGCTTCCGCCCGAGCAGCCGGCGCGCAAGCGCCTGCTCGACGCCGCGCGGCGCCTGCCCCAGCTCGCCATGCACGACGTGCTCTTCGAGGCCGAAGCGTCATGAACGATCGCGATCGGGATTTCCCCGGCCTGCGTCGCCTGGCCGACGACGCGAAGCGCAAGCGGCGTGCGCGCCCGCGACGCGGCGCCGCGCAGTGGGTGTCACCGGTCAGCGTGCGACTGATCGAATCGAAGCGGGCGCCGCGGCGCTGCGTCGACTGCGGATGCGCGCTCGAGAACCAGCGGCTGGTTCTGTGCGTCGAATCCGATCCGTACTGCCTGCCGTGCGCGCTCGACGTCTGCGACGCGGCGCACGATGCGCTGCTCGACCTCGTGCTGCAGCACGGCGCCGATGCGCGCACCGCGCTCGACGTGCCGGTCGTCGGCCCAACGCCGTGGATCGCGCCCGCGGTGGCGCTGCGCGATCACCTGCTCGACGCGCTCCTCGAGCGTCTGTCGAGCTTCGTTCCGCAGCCGCTGGAGGCATGGCGTGATGGTCGCTGAGTCGACCGATCACGTCATTCTCCTGCACCGCGCCGCGCTGCCGACGATGGCCCGCATCGAGCGCGATCGCGCTCGCGTATCAAATCCGCGGCTGCAGTCGCTGCTGTCGACGATGGCGACGCATCTGTTCGATCCCGACTTCAACGTCGAAGTGCTCAAGCAGCGCAGCCAAATGGCGGACAACAACCTCTCCGCGATGCTGAACGCGCGGCTTGGCGTTGGCCTGCACGCCTACATCGAGGCGCGCCGGATCGACACGGCCGAGGTGCTGATGCGCGACACGTCGCTGAAGCTCAACACGATCAGCGCGCTGGTCGGCTACACGCATCCGTCGGTGTTCAGCCGGGCCTTTCTGCGCGCGCGGGGCGAGCGCCCGAGCGCGCGCCGTCGTCGGCTGCGTCAGCAGCATCTCGAGCGCGATGCGTCGGCCATGCCGGCGCCGTATGCGCTCGCACCGCTGCGTGCGCCCACGTGTCGCGCGACCTGCGCCGACTGTTCGTGTCCGCTCGACGGCGCATCGGCGATGCACGTCTGGCGCGCGCTCGAGCCGCTGTGTCCGCTGTGCGCGCAGGCCGATCCGCACATGCCGCGGCCGCTGCTCACGGCGCTTGCGCTGACGCCCGGCGCCATCGTGCGCCGACGCCTGGCGCTGCCCGTGCGCGGCGTGCTGCCCCATCCCGATCCGAAGCGGCCGCAGCTCCCGCCGGCGGAGCATGCGCGCCTGGTCGAGCAGCTCATGATCTGCATCGACGCCATCGGCGGCCCGGCGATCGACCTGTGGCGCCAGGGCGGACCGGTGACGCCGATCGCGCGCCCTGGCGTCGCCGCGCCGCTGGCTACGCCGACGCCGTTCGACGATTCACCGGCAATCCGCGGCGCTGCCGAGGCGATGTGTCGACGCCTGTACGCGTGGCTCGCCGGCCGCGATCTGCCGTCGGCGCTCGCGGCGCTCACCGACGATGCCCTGCCGCCAGCCGCAGCGGCCGACAGCCGTCCGCTGCGCGACGCGCTCGCCGACGTGGTTGCCCACCGCGCCGATCGCAGCACCGCCCAATCGCCCACGGCCGGGCATCGTCGCGCGCTCGAGCAGATCGACGCGGCCGACGACGCCCTGCTGCGCCTGATGCTCGAGCGCGCCCGCGCGGTCGGGCAGCCCGCGCACGTCGACCGCGCCGCCGCGTTCGTCGAGCGATGGATCGAGCGTGCGGTGACGAGCGGGCATCCGCTGGCGGCCGATCGCGCGCAGGCGCTGCGCGCCCTGGCGGTCGTCTGCCGCGTCGAGGCGCGCGTGCGCTGCGGCGAGGACGACGGCGCGGCGGCAACCGATCTGCGACTTGCCAACGCCGATCTGCTCCTCAGCGGCAGCGGCAACAGCGATGCGCCGCATCATCTCGACCTCGCGGCGCAGAT
>JBCCOR010000137.1:0-9614 GCA_039025295.1 Acidobacteriota bacterium | reverse complement strand
GCCGCCCGCGCCGCCCGCGCGCGCCGCGGCGGCGGGCTTCGCGCCGCTCGACACCGGTCCCGCGCCCGACGGCGGTCCGGGCCAGGCGCATCTCTACATCGGCCAGCGCACGATTCCGCGCAGCCATCCCGACCGCATCGCGCTCGAGGTGGTCGGCGTCGCGCTCGGCGCCGGCGCCGGGCTGATCGGCCGCCTGCCGACCCGCATCCGCGAGGAGGCCGGCCTGGCCTACGCCGTCGACGTCGCCACCGCCGCCGGCGCCGGCCTCGACGACGGCCGCCTGGCGATCTACGCCGGCACGTCGCCCGACGCGATCGCCGAGGTCGAGGGCATGGTGCGCGAGGAGCTGACACAGCTGTGCGACGACGGCCCGCGCGGCGGCCTCGACGACGGGGCCTTCGAGACCGCGCGCGGCTATCTGCTCGGCCGCCTGCCGTTCCAGCGCGAAACCGCGCGCCAGTGGACCCAGCTGATCGCCGACGCCACCCTCTACGGCGTGCCCTTCGACCAGCCCGGCTGGACGGAAGCGCAGCTGCGCGCGCTCACCCGCGCCGACGCCGAGGCCGCCGCGCGCCGCTGGCTCCAGCCCGACACGCTCTGCGTCACGGTTGGCGTGGCGCTGCCGCCCGGCATGCGCGCGGACGACGGCGCGCCCGCGGCCGCCGCGTCGTCCTGAGGCGCTGATAAGCTGCCGACCGGTACCGCGCGCCGTGCCGCATCGCCCGTTCTGAGAATTCCGCCCTGGAGATCGCCGTGTCCGACGCCCTTTCGCACCCGCTCGACCATTCGCCCACGCGGCGGACGATCCGCCGATGGATTTCGCTGCTCGCGCTGACCGCGCTGCTGCTGGGCGGTGCGGTTGCGTCGACGGCCGACGAGGCGGCGAAGGATGACGACGCGCCGCCCGCGCTCAGCAACACGCTGCGCTGGGCGACGGCGAGCGAGGTCGACAACTTCGGCTACGACGTCTACCGCGGTGAGGCCGAGGACGGGCCGTTCGAGCGCGTCACCGAGACCCCGGTGCGCGGCGCGGGCACGACCGACGAGCCGCAGCACTACGTCTTCACCGACGACACGATCGCGCCCGAGACGGTCTATTGGTACTACGTCGAGAGCATCTCGCTGACCGGCCATCGCGAGCGCTTCACGCCGATCTTTGCCGCCAAGGCCAAGCCCGCGCCGTCAGCTGACGGCGACGGCGAAGGCGACGCGGACGGCGGCACCCAGCCCGACGCATGACGTCCGGCGCCGACGGCGACGCGCCGCCGGCGGGTGACCGACGCAGGATCGGCGCGGCCGCGCTGCTCTTCCTGCTGACCTTCGCCGGCGCCGCGCTGCTCTTCCACGGCCGCTCGCTCTACGACTCCGACGCCTACTACCATCTCGCGATCGCGCGCCAGTTCGTCGAAGACGGCGTGCGCGACGCGCGCTTGCCGCTGCGCGCCAGCCTGCTCGGCCCCGACACCTTCGCCGACAAAGAAGCGTTCTTCCACGTTCTGCTGATGCCGTTCGCCTGGGGCGACGGGCTCGACGCCGCCGTCGATCCCGCGGCTGGCACGCGCTTGATGCACCGCGGCGCGATCGCGCTGGCGCTCTTCATCGCGGCGATCGTGACCGTGATCGGCGTCCTCGCCCGGCGGGCGATCGGGCCGTGGGGCCTGCTGCTCGGCCCGGCGACGGTGCTGCTCTCGACCGATCTCGCCTGGCGGCTCGTGCGCCTGCGCGCCGAGCTGCTGTCGCTGCCGCTGCTGCTGATCGCCCTGGCGCTGGCGGCGTCCGGCCGCGTCCGCTGGCTGGCGCTGGTGGTGGCGGTCTACACCCTCGGCTACACGGCGTTCCACGCCCTCGTCGGCCTGCTCGGGCTGCTCTTCGTGCTGTGGGCCTGGCGCACCGGGCGGCCGCCGTGGCGGCTGGCGCTCTACGTCGCCCTCGGCGCGGCCGCGGGCCTGCTGCTGCATCCGCATTTCCCCGACAACCTGACGCTGTGGATCGTCCAGAACGTGCAGTTCTTCGCCGAAAAGGGCCAGCTCGACGTCGGCACCGAGATCCGTCCGCTGCGCAGCGACGTCATCCTGATGGTGCATCTCGGCCTGATCGCGCTGCTGGTCAGCCTGGTGCGCGCCGCCGTTCCCGCGTCGGACGCGCCCCCGTCAGATGCGCCCGGTGCGGACGCGCCCGCCGACGCGTCGGGCGATGCCGCCGCGCGCGAGATCGAGCTGCGCTACGCCGAGGCGTTCACGCTGGCGGCGCTGATCTTCGGCGCGCTCTATCTGCTGATGAGCCGCTTCGTGCTCTACGCCGTGCCGCTGACGGTGCTGGCGACGCTCTTCCAGCTGCGCGCGCGCGGCCTGCGCATCGGCGCATGGGCGCGCCTGCCCGGTCGCGGCGCGGTGCCGCTCGCGCTCGCGCTCGCGCTCGCCCTGGCGCTCGGTGCGCCCGAACTCGTGCGCCAGCACGCGCGCTTTCTCACCCGCACCGACCCGGGCCCCGAGCAGGCGCGCTTCGTCGACCGCGAGCAGGTCGGCGCCGCGCTGCCGGCCGGCGCGCGGGTCGCCGCGCCCTGGCGGCAGACGCCGATCTATCTGCTGTGGGCGCCGCAAGCGTCGTACCTCAACGTGCTCGATCCGCTCTTCATGGCCCACGGCCATCCCACGATCTACGACGCCCAGCGCGCGCTCTTCGACGGCCGCGATCCCGATCCGGTGCTGACCGCGGCGACCGTCCTCGCAAGCGATCATCTGGCCTACGGCGTGCCGAGCCAGCCGGCGGCGCTGACCGCGCGGCTGGTCGCCGATCCGCGCATCGCGGTGCGGCATCGGGCTTCGAACCTGGTCGCCGCGCTGCGCCCTGCGCCCGACGCGTTCGTCCTCGACTGGCGTCTCGTCACCGCAGCAACCGGCCTGCCGCCGTCGCGCGACGCGCTGGCCGCGCTGCCGCGCTATCCGCGCCTGGCTGCGCCCTCCGGTGCACTCGAAGGCTACGTCGACGGCCGGCGCGCGCTCGGCGGCGCGGCGGCCTCGGCGGGCCAGTGCGTGGCGTTCGCGCGCGCGGTGCCACCCGTTGCCGACGGCGACGATCGCCTGCTCACGCTGGCGCCGGTCGGCCCGACGACGGTGTGGTGGAACACGCGCGTCGTCCTGCGCCTCGACGCGTCGCTCGGCGCGCATCTCGACGCCGGCGTCGCGCTCGCGCTGCCATTCGCAGAGGCGGCCGATCCCGCGGACGGCGCGGACGTCCTGACGATCGCCACCTGCGCCGCGTCGCCGTCGGCCGCGTCGACCGTCGTCGACGGCGCGATCGGCTTCTATCTGCTGCGCGCGTCGTCGTGATCGGCGCCTCGACCCCGAGTCATCGATGACGGTGTATGCTTAGGGCCATCGTGGATATACAGGATCGCTTGCGTCAGCTCGATGTTCTTCGCCACATGCCCGACCCGCACGTCGGCGCGCTGGCCAGCTGCATTTCCCGGGTGCGCTTTCCGAAAGGCGCGACCCTTTTCGCGGAGGGCGAGCGCAGCCAGGAGGCCTATCTCGTCGACACCGGCAAAATCCGCATCCAGCGCAAGACGCCCTACGGGCTCTACACGCTGGCCGATCTCGGCGACGGCGAGCTCTTCGGCGAGAACAGCTTCATCGACGGCTCGGCGCGCACCGGCGAAGCGCTGGTGATCGCCGATTCGGTGCTGATGCCGATCAATCCGGTGGCGATCAATACCCTCACCGACCGCGATCGCGCCTTCACCATCTCGCTCTACTGGGCGTTTTGGAAGAGCCTGGCCAACAAGCTGCGCAACACCAACGAGAGCCTCGCCAACTTCTTCCAGCAGGGCGCGGCGCAGCAGCCGAGCGCCGAGTCCGACGACGCCGCCCGCGGCGGGCCGATCCGCGTCGACATGAGCACCAAGCGTGATCTCTTCCGCGAGCAGAAACTGTCGCAGATGGAGATCAACTTTCTCTCGACCCTGTCGAAAGAGCAGCGCGTGGCGGCCAACGAGGTGATCTTCCGCGAGGGCGATCCCGGCGACCGGATGTACATCATCCTCGAGGGCCAGGTGATGATCAGCAAGCAGATCGTCGGCGCGGGCGAGGAGGCGCTGGCCGTGCTCGGCCGCGGCGACTACTTCGGCGAAATGGCGCTGATCGATCACGAGCCGCGCTCGGCCTACGCCAAGGCGCACGACGAGGGCGCGGTCGTCCTGAGCATCTCGCGCGACGTGCTCGAAAACATCCTCCACATCGACAAGCAGTCGTCGTCGCTGCGGCTGCTGCGGCTGCTGTGCAACCTGGTCGCCAAGCGCCTGCGCGAGGTCGACGACAAGCTGATCGGCTGGTACATCTTCGCCGCCGGCTCGGGCGAGAGCCTCGAGCTGCCCAACGGCTGACCCGCATACCACGCATCATCGAAAAAGCGCCCGATCGTCGTCGACGACCGGGCGCTTTTGCTTTGGATGACCTGCCTGCGCGCTCAGCGCTTGCGCTCGAGCACCAGCACGATTTCCTGGCGGTCGTCGGGCGCGATCTGCAGCTCGACGCGCTCGGCGTCGAACGACGGATGCACGACCTCGAGCACGTGCTCGCCGGCGTCGATTTCGAGGCCGCGCACGAGCTGGCCGAGCTCGCCGGCGATGCCGAGGAAAATGCCGTTGAGGTAGATCGAGGCGTTGGCCGGCTCGATGGCGAAGCGGACGCGTCCCGGCAGCAGGCCGCTGTCGTCGCCGCCCGTGTACGGCCGCGTGGCCTCACGGCGACGCTCGACGGTCTCGCGCCGCTCGCGGTTGTCGCGGACGCGGTTGTCGCGGTTGACGGTCGACTTCGACTGCAGATCGCGCGGTTTCACCGACTCGCCGCGCTCCATCCGCGGCTCGATGTCGAGCACGACGCCGGGCCGGACGGTCACCTGGCGGTGGTAGGTCTTGTAGCCCTCGAGGTAGAAGGCGATGTCGTAGGTGCCCTCTTCGAGCCACAGGAAGCTCGGGAAGCCGTCGTAGTTGTCGGCGACGCCAATGTATTCGCCGTCGAGCCACACCTCGGCTTTTTCGGGTCGGACGTCGAGATCGAGGGCGCCGTCGTAGCGGCGATCGTAGTAGCGCTTGCCGCTGCCGACCACGACCTCCACGCGCGGACCGCCCCACCACCAGCCCCAGCGCGGGCCGACGTAGAGGCGTCCGTGTCCGCCGTAGCCGGGTTCGTCAGGATGGTGATGACGACGCACGCGGCGGCGGTCCCGGCGGTCGTCGTCGTCATCGTCGTCGCGGCCGTCGTCCGCCGCCGCGTCGTCGCTGTGATCGTCGTCGTCGTCATCACGCGCCGCGTCCTCTGCGATGGCGGCGGCGGCACTGTCGTCCGGCACGCCGCTGTCGCTGCTGGCCCACGGTCCGGCCGGATCCTCGTTGGGCGCCAGCGCCGCGCCGGCCGGCGCCGGCACGATCAGCATGGCGGCCAATGCGAGCAGCGCGACGGCGAGCATCGCCAGATGCAGGCGCCCCAGCCACGCCTGGCGGGCGCGGGCGTCCTCGCGCGAGACGGTCGTGGCCGGCGGGTGGTGAAGGTTGGGAATGGAAGGGCTCATGGTCGGTCTTCTCCTCGCGGACGCGCGGCCCAGCCGCGATGCAGGCCACGAATGTAGTGAAAGCGCAGCACCTCTTCCCAGAGGCGTGGGGTCGACAGACCAATTGAAAGCAAAAAGCGCGCCATTCGTTCGCGCGCCTGCTGCAGGCGGATGGGCGGCGGCGGCGGCGGCCCGTCGGGACCGAGGCCGAGGAAGCCGCCCAGCTCGGGATGGCGGGCGTGGAAGACGGTGGCGCAGAAGCCGGCTTTCTCCTGCCGCGCCATGAAGCGTGCGAGGGTGGTGGGATGGTCGTGGGCGGTCGTCGCCGTGGGGGCGTAGACCAGCCGCAGCCCGCGTTTGCTCAGGCGATAGCTGCACTCGATGTCCTCCCAGGCGGGGTAGGGAAAGCCCTCGTCGAAGGGCTCGTCGACGAGGCATCGGCGCGGCAGGGAGAGGTTCGAGGTATAAAAGAAGTTGAACGGCACGTCGGCCGGCTCGTCGATCAGGGCGTAGCCGAACTGCAGGCCGTATTCGTTGATGTAGCGCAGAAACGGATCGAGGGTCATGCGCGGATGCCAGCCGGTGTAGCCGATCACGGCCAGCGGACGGTCGTTGTCGGCATCGCGCGCGTGGCGGTCGCGCGCGGCGAGATGGGCGGCGAGCCATCCTCGGGAAGGGACGGTGTCGTCTCCCAAAAAGGCCACGTGGTCGGCGCGTGCGGCGGCGACGCCGCGGTTGCGGGCGGCTGCGGGGCCGGCGTTCGCCTGGCTGTGGACCTGCGCGGGTACGCGAAAGCGGCGCTGGCGCAGATAGCGCGGCGTGTCGTCGGGCGAGCCATCGTCGACGACGATCAGCTCGTAGGGCGGCGCGTCGTCCTGGGCCTCGACCGCATCGAGTACCTCGGGCAGCGTGTCCATGCGGCCGTAGGTCGGTATGATCACGGAAACTGCGAGGTCATTCATACGTAGGCATCCAAGTTAGGTGACTGCACTGCCAGCTGATCAGGTTGGGATCTTCGATCGTTTTGGATGCGAATATCGCATCCGCTCGCCGCGTATACGGCTCGTGAGCATCGACATGGTACTTCCAGACACTGCTGCCAGCGAATCGCTGCCGCTCGACGACGCGTCCGCGCGCGCGCGCCTCGAAGGGCTCGGCGACGGCGAGCTGGTCAAATTGGCCCGCGGCGGCGACCGCGCGGCGGCCGACACGCTCGCCCGCGCGCATCGTCACGCAGCCTACGTCCTGGCGCTGCAGCTCTTGGGCAACGCCGACGACGCCCTCGACGTGGCGCAGGACGCCATGCTGCGCTTCTTCACCACGCTGCACCGCTTCGACGCGCGGCGTCCGGTGCGTCCGTGGCTGTACCGCATCGTGCGCAACCGCGCGCGCGATTTGTTCCGCCGGCGCAAGGTGCGCAAGCACGATTCGCTCGACGCGCCCCGCGGCAACGACGACGACGGCCCGTCGTTCGAGCTGCCCGATCCGTCGATCGATCCGCACGGCGACGCCGAGCAGGCGCAGCTGCAGCGTCGTCTGTGGCGCGCGCTGCGCCAGCTGACCGAGACCCAGCGCGAGATCTTGGTGCTGCGCGACTACCGTGATCTGTCGTACGCCGAGATCGCCGAGGTGCTCGAGATTCCGGTCGGCACGGTGATGTCGCGCCTGCACAGCGCGCGCAAGCGTATGCGAGTGCTCTTGCACGACGACCCCGACACCCTTCACGCGGTGCGCAGCACCTTGGCATCCGGAGGTGGCGTATGACGTCCACGACTTCCAGCCTGGCCGCCACGCGGCGCGGACCGATCGACGAGGTGCTGATCTCGGGCTATCTCGACGGTGCCCTGACCCACGCCGAGGCGCAGCGCGTGCGCATCGTCCTCGAGGACGACGCCGACGCGCGTGCGCTCTACCACGATCTGCGGCGCATGCGCGAAGCGGCGCGGCATACGGACATCGCGGTCTTGCCCGACGAGGCGTGGCCCGAGCTGCCGACGACGCGCGGCAGCCGCTGGCTGCGTTCACTGGGCTTCGTGCTGATGGTGGTGTGGGTGGTGGTGATCAGCGCGCTCGCGCTGTGGCAGTTCCTGTCGCAGGCGGGCGATCCGATCGAAATCTTCCTCGTCCTCGGCCTGCCGGGGGCGTTCGTGCTGCTGTTCCTGTCGGTCTTGATCGACCGGATCAAGGCGCTCAAAACCGACCGCTACCGCGGGGTGACCCGATGATCGTCACGACCACCGACGCCGTTCCTGGACGCTCGATCGTCCGCACGCTGGGTCTCGTCCGCGGCAGCGCCTGCCGGGGCCGCCATCTGGGCCGCGACCTGATCGCGCATTTGCGCAACGCGGTCGGCGGCGAGATTCCGGAGTACACGAAGATGCTGTCGGAGGCCCGCGAGCAGGCGCTCGATCGCATGGCCGACGAGGCCCGCGCGCTCGGCGGCACCGGCGTGATCGGCGTGCGCTTCGCGATCGCGTCGATGATGGCGGGCGCGGCGGAGGTTTTGGTCTACGGCACGGCCGTTCAGCTGGCCGCCGCCGACGTCGCGCCGCCGCATTTGGAAGCGGAGCTGCGCGAAGCGCGGCAGGGCGAGACGCGGGTCGCGGTCGAGGCGGTGGCGGTGCGGGCCGTGGCGGCCGTGGGGGCGGCGGGGTCGCTGGGTGAGGGTGAGCGGGGCGACTGAGCGGTCCGCCGGCCGGCGTCAGCTGTTGGCGTCGTCCGTGAGCAGCGCGTCCGCGGACGGGGCGTCGAGCAGCTGCTCGGCCAGCTGATCGAGCGCGTCGGGATCGTCGATTGCGTCGAGTCGGGCGCGATGGTCGTCGGACAGCGGTCCGAAGCGGTGCTCGATCTGGCGCTGCAGCAGCGCGCGCATCCGCCGGTGTCCTTCCTGGACGCCGATCTGTCGGCCCTCTTGAATGCCTGTCTGATGGGCCTCTGCGATGAACTGCTCGTAGGTCTGGGGCACCATGTCGCGGATCTCCTCAGGCTATTGCTGCATGATGTCAGCGTATCGCTCGGCGTCTTGGCCGCGCAACGTCAGATAGGTGTCGACGGTTTTCAGAAGCAGATAGTGTCGCTCGCTGGAGAGTTGCTTGGCCAGGGTCGCGATGCGGCGCAGGGCATCGAGTTTCTGACGCACCCGATCGCCATCGCCGGCGCGCATGAGGGCGACGAGTGCCGTGGCAAGCGGCTCGTCGCGCTCGCGGTAGTCGGCCGGGTCGCAGCGCTCGAGACAAAATGCTACATAGCTGACTTGGACCGATGCCAGCGCAGGGATGCCCTGGGCGTGGGTGCGGGTTTCGAGAGCGACCGGGCCACCCTTGAGAAAGACGACGAGCGGAAACACGGGCTGGTCGTACTGACTGGTGATCTGGCATGCGCGCGTCCATCGCGCGGCGGAAGCGCGACTCGATCTCGATGTGAACGAGGATCAGCTGTGCGTCGGATGCATCGTCCCGATCGCTGTCGGGCGGATCGCGCAGCGGCACGTGGACGAGGAGATCGGCCTCGGCGCTGTGCGGCTCACCGAGTCCTGCGGCGAGGACGGTTTCTGTCGGTTTTGCCCGCGTGAGGTCGAGATCGGCAGCAGCGTCGGGTGCGGCGAGCCGAATGAGATCGGCGAAGAACCCGCGGAAGAGGGCTTTGAAGAAGGCGTCGTGGGGCTGATGGGCGGCGTCGGGCCGCGGTTCGGGATCGTTCGGTTGGTTCAAGCGATGCTCCGTACAAGCAGTCAACCCGAAGACATTTCGGGTTGCTGCAGTACGTACACGCAGCTTGGTCGTTTTTGTGACGCAGGCCGCCCAAGAAAATCTGAAAAAACACGTCAGCCCAAAATCCCGCCTACGAACCCGCGCAAGAATTCTGCAGGCGGTTCCGGTGAGGGGCGGAAGTGGCAGGCTGCCGAGAGGCAGGCCGTGGAATGTAGAGCCCGGGCATTCATGCCCGGGCAACCGTGCGGCGGATCTCACACCTCGAGCAGCATCTCCACGGACGACACCTCGAACAGTCGCTCCGCCAGTCGATCGAGCGCATCCGGATCGTCGATCGCGTCGAGGCGCGCACGCGCG
>JBCCOR010000136.1:0-9642 GCA_039025295.1 Acidobacteriota bacterium | reverse complement strand
GCGCCAGCGATGCCGCGCGCCGCTCAGCCGGCGGCGCAGATGGCGCAGCAGCCGACGCGCGCCCGGGCTGGCCTCCCACAGCCGGCCGATCAGCCGGGCGCGGATGTGCATGCGGAAGAGAATGGCCGCGCCGTCAGGCGTCGGCGGCCGTCGGCGACGCCGGCAGCAGCAGGGAGAAGCGGGTGCCGACGCCGACCTTGCTCTGTACGGTCAGCTCGCCGCCGTGCAGCTCGACGATCCGCTTGGCGATCATCAGGCCGAGTCCGCTGCCGCCGACCTGCTTGCCGGCGCGGCCTTGCTCGAACGGGCGGAAGAGGCGCTTGAGCTCCTCGGGCGGAATGCCGATGCCCTGGTCCTCGACCTGGATCTCGGCGCCGCCGGTGGTGCGGCAGCGGTAGCCGCTGAGCAGGATGCGCGTGCCCGGCTTGGAGAATTTGATCGCGTTGAGCAGCAGATTGGTCAGCGCCTGGCCGACCCGGCGCGGATCGACGTGCACCAGCAGATCGTTCTCGGCCTCGATCTCGACCTGGATGCCGCGCCGCTCGGCCGCCAGTCGCGCGACCGGCGTCGCCTCGTCGAAGAGGCGGACGACGTCGACCTGGCGGGCGTCGATGTGGATCTTGCCCGACTCGATCGACTTGGCGTCGAGCAGCTCGGAGAGCAGCGTCGACAGGCCCTGGGTGGCCTCGACGATCACGCCCAGGCTGCGCGAGAGCAGCTCGTCCTCGCGCTCGCGGGTCTGCATCTGCAGCAGCTCGGCGGTGCCCTGGATGACCGTCAGCGGTCCGCGGATGTCGTGCGCGGCGATGCCGAGCAGCTCGTCCTTGGCCTCGGCCAGCTGGCTGATTTCCTCGGCCTGGCGGCGGACCTCGTGGGTGCGCGCCTCGACCAGGCCCTCGAGATTGCGGTTGAGCTCGGCGAGCTGGATGCGGGCGTGCTCGAGCTCGGCGTTGGTGCGGCGCAGCGTCTGGATGCGCGAGGCGTTCTCGAGCACCGCCGACACGTGGTTGGCGGCGATGCCGAGCAGGTTGAGATCGCGCTTGGTGAACGCCGGCAGGCCGAGGCGGTCGACGTAGAGCACCGCCACCGCCACGCCCTCGCAGCTGGTTGGCGCGGCGATCGCGGTTTGAATGCCTGAGAGGCGGATGCTGTCGGCGAAGGAGAAGCGCTCGTCCTTGGGCAGCGCGGTCGAGAGAATCGCGCTGTTCGAACGCGCCACCTGGGTGACGAAGGTCAGGCTGGGCCGCTTCTCGGCCACCAGCGGATCCTGCCAGTCATCGTCCTCCTGCGGCTGCAGGATGAAGATGCGGGCGGTCGGGAAGGCGCGCTGCAGGATCAGGCGGACGCTGGCCAGGATCTTGCCCTGGTTCTCCATCGACTTCAGCGTCTCGAAGAGATCGCGCAGCAGCAGGATGCGCTCGTCCTCTTCCTCCATCTCCGTGCCCGGCGCGCCGCGCAGCGACTCGAGATGGATCTTGACGGTTTGGCCAGAGTGGTCGCTCCAGGTCTCCTCGCCGCTCTCGTCGACCAGGCTGTTCGGCGGAGGAATGCGCGTGCGGGCGGCGATGACGATCGTCGACCGGCCGATCTGGATGCGGTCGTCGATCTGCAGCGGCGCCTCGGTGACGAATTGACCGTTGAGATGCGTGCCGTTCAGGCTTTGGAGATCGCGCAGCTGCAGGCCGCTGCCGTCGGCGCCGGGAACGATCTCTGCGTGCACGCCCGACATCGTCGGCTCCTGGGTGCGGATCTCGACCCGCGGCCGGCGTCCGATGCGCAGGCGGCTGCCGGTCCAGGGCACGCGGGAAATCTCCTGCGAGCCCTGGTAGACGATGAGCTCGATGTCGGTGGTGAGCGGTCGTTGTTCGGTCACGGGCGAGTGTTGGAACCGAGCGCCTTCGTGAAAATGTCCACCGCTATGACGCGGGGTCCCGCGTCGCCGCGCCGGGCGCAGCGTCCGCAGGGGATGGGATGGACGGCGGCTGAGGGCCGATCGTCGGGGGCGAGCGAATGGCCTCCACTGTACCACGTGCGTCGGCCGAATCGTCGCCCTGCGGCGGCGGGGCCGGGGCGCGGTCGTCGCGCTGCGGCGTGGGCGCTGCGCGCGGCATGCCGGGCGTGTGGATCGGTTCCGTCGTCGCCGCGCGCGGACGCAGGCCGGCGGCGAGCGCGGCGACGAGCGCGGCGAACGCCGCCGCCGCCAGCCAGCGCGCCGCGCCGGCTGCAAACACGACGGCGGCGTTGAAGATCATGAAGAGCTGGAAGGCATGAAGCGGAATCAGCCAGCGCGGCGGACGATGGCTGCGGTCGAGGCCGCGGCCGGTCCACCAGTGCAGCAAATCGATCGTCCACAGCGCCGTGAAGACGAAGTTGAGATAGAGCCCGGCGCCGCTCGCTACCCCGGTCACAGCCTCGGTCTGGGCCGCGGTTTCGCGCAGCGCGATCGCGTGGCTCCAGGCGTAGAATGCCTCGTAGGCGCACAGGACGTGGACGCCGAAGATCAGGCCGCCGAGGGTGTAGAGCCACCGCGCCGTCGACTGCCAACGGCGATCGAGCCGGCCGCGCCGCGCCGCCAGCGGGCCGGCCGGATAGAGCGCCAGGGCGAGCCAGGCGGTGACGTACGTGGCGGTGTGGACGAATTCGTTCATCGGTGTGTCCTTCGCCGCCGCGTCGGGGGCGCGGTCGACGCGGCGTTGAGCGGGCAGGGCCGCTCGGCTAAACTCCGCTCAGCCCGAATGACCAGCGTCACGCTGACCATCGCAGCCTTCTCCCCACCTTTTCTACGCGCCGCGCGCGGACGCGGAACCGGAGCCGATCGATGAAAATCACCAAGCGTACTGAGGAAGACGTCCATATTTTCCGCCTCGCAGGCAAGCTGACCATCGGCGAGGGCGACGTCGTGCTGCGCGATGTGATCAAGGACGCGCTCGATCGCGGCGCCACGAAGCTGCTGATCGATCTCCAGGGCGTGCGCACGATGGACTCGTCCGGTCTGGGCGAGCTGATCCGCTGCAAGGCCACGGCCAGCAGTCACGAGGCCACGGTCAAGCTGCTGCACGTCGAGAACAAGGTGCAGGCGGTGCTCGAGATGACCCGCCTGATCGGCGTGTTCGACACCTTCGACGACGAGATCGAGGCCGTCGCCAGCTTCCGCGGCTGAGCGATCAGGCCGTCCTCTGACGGCGCTCCGGCGCGGCCGTCGCGCCAACGAGCACGGCGTCGCCGTCGCTTGGCGCGGCCGTCTTGGCTTTTTCCGCCCGCGGCGTCTGCGCCGCGGCCGAGCCCTCCGGCGCTTCGGGATCGTAGGCCAGCACCGGCGTCAGCCAGCGCTCGGTCTCGCGCACCGTCTGGCCGAGCCGCGCCGCATAGTCCTCGACCTGGTCACGGCCGACCTTGCCGACCGCGAAGTAACGCGCGTCGGGATGGCCGAGATAGAGCCCGCTGACCGCCGCCGCCGGCAGGGTCGCATAGTGCTCGGTCAGGGTCATGGCCTGCTTCTCGGCGTCGAGCAGCTGCCACAGGCGTCCCTTGAGCGTGTGGTCCGGGCACGCCGGATAGCCCAGCGCCGGCCGGATGCCGCGGTAGCGCTCGGCGATCAGATCCTCCTTCGACAGCGCCTCGTCGTGACCGTAGCCCCAGGCGATGCGGGCGCGATGATGCAGGAGCTCGGCCAGGCCCTCGGCCAGGCGGTCGGCGAGCGACTTGACCAGGATCGCGCTGTAGTCGTCGTGGTTGGCCTCGTGCTTCGCGACCAGCGCGTCGACGCCGAGGCCGGCCGCGACGGCGAAGGCGCCGACGTGGTCGGCGATGCCCGACGCGCGCGGCGCGACGAAGTCGGCCAGGCTGCGATGCGGCTTGCCGGCGTCGGGCTTGACCTCCTGCTGGCGCAGCATCGGGAAGCGCGCGATCTCTGCCGTCCGCGCCGCATCGTCGAAGAGCACCAGATCGTCGCCGTCTGACCACGCCGGCCACAGGCCCCAGGCGATCCGCGTTTCGATCGCCTCGTCGGCGATCAGCTGATCGAGCATCGTGCGGGCGTTGTCGTAGAGCTCGCGCGCCGCCTCGCCGTAGTCGGGATGGTCGAGGATCGCCGGGAAGCGCCCCTTGAGCGACCAGGCGGTGAAGAAGAACGTCCAGTCGATGTAGGGCACGATCTCGGCCAGCGGCACGGTCTCGTGGCGCAGGCCGATGCGGTCGGGCTGCGCGTCGCTCGGCCAGTCGCTCGGACGCAGGCGGTTGGCGCGCGCCGCGTCGAGCGTCACCAGCGGCTTGCGGCGCTTGCTGCCGTAGATCTCGCGCAGATTGGCCTGCAGCGCGCGGTTGTCGGCGTCGAAGGCCGGCCGCGCGTCCGGATCGAGCAGGTTCGAGACGACGCCGGCCGCGCGCGAGGCGTCGAGCACGTGCACCACCGGCGCGTCGTAGCAGTTGGCGATGCGCAGCGCGGTGTGCTGCTTGCTGGTGGTCGCGCCGCCGATCAGGAGCGGCAGGTCCATCTTGCGATGCTGCATCTCGCGCGCGACCTGGATCATCTCGTCGAGCGACGGCGTGATCAGGCCCTACAGGCCGACGATGTCGACGTCCTCCGCCTGGGCGGCGTCGAGGATCTGATCGCCCGGGATCATCACCCCGAGATCGACCACCTCGTAGCCGTTGCAGCGCAGCACGACGCCGACAATGTTCTTGCCGATGTCGTGGACGTCGCCCTTGACCGTCGCCAGCAGCACCCGCGGCTTGCGCTTGGGCGCGGCCTCGTTGGCGGCCTCTTCCTCCATGAACGGCTGCAGATAGGCAACCGCCTTCTTCATCGCGCGCGCGCTCTTGACCACCTGCGGCAGGAACATCTTGCCGTCGCCGAAGAGATCGCCGACCACCCGCATACCGCGCATCAGCGGTCCTTCGATCACCGAGATCGGACGCCCTTCGCGCTGCCGGGCTTCCTCTGTGTCGGCCTCGATGTGGTCGACGATGCCGTGCACCAGGGCGTGCTGCAGACGGGCGTCGACGTCGCCCTCGCGCCACGTCTGATCGTCGACCCGGCGCTTGCTGCCCGTGCCTTTGAGCGTCTCGGCGAGGGCGACCAGGCGCTCGGTGGCGTCGGGGCGGCGGTGGAAGAGGACGTCCTCGACGCGCGTGAGCAGATCCTCGTCGAGGTCCTCGTAGACCGCCAGTTGGCCGGCGTTGACGATGCCCATGTCGAGGCCGGCGGAGATCGCGTGGTAGAGGAACGCCGCGTGCATCGCCTCGCGCACGACATCGTTGCCGCGGAAGCTGAACGAGAGGTTCGAGATGCCGCCGGAGATCTTGGCGCCGGGGCAGCGTTCCTTGATCAGCGGAATGGCGTCGAGGAATTCCTTGGCGTAGGTGTCGTGCTCCTCAATGCCGGTGGCGACCGCGAGCACGTTCGGATCGAAGATGATGTCGCCCGGCGGTACCTCGAGCTCGTCGACCAGGATGCGGTAGGCGCGTTCGCAGCACGCGACCTTGTGTTCCGCGGTGACCGCCTGGCCGGTCTCGTCGAACGCCATCACCACCAGCGCGGCGCCGTAGCGGCGCATCTGGCGCACCGACGCGCGGAACGCCTCCTCGCCCTCCTTCAGGCTGAGCGAGTTGGCGATGCCCTTGCCCTGCACGCAGGCGAGGCCGGCCTCGATCACCTCGGACTTCGAGCTGTCGACCATGATCGGGATGCGCGCGATCTCGGGCTCGGTGGCGATCAGGTTGAGGAAGTGGGTCATCGCGGCGACGCCGTCGAGCATGCCCTCGTCCATGTTGACGTCGAGGATGTTGGCACCGCCGCGCACCTGGTCGAGGGCGACCGCGAGCGCTGTTTCGTAGTCGTTCGCGCCGATCAACCGGGCGAAGCGGCGCGAGCCGGTGACGTTGGTGCGCTCGCCGATGAGCGTGAAATTGGCGTCGGGGCGCAGCGTCAGCGGCTCGAGCCCGCTCAGCTGGGTGAAGGGCGTCGGTTCGGCCGGCTTGCGCGGCGGCAGGCCGGCGAGGGCCTCGTCGATCGCGCGCACATGCGCGGGCGTCGTGCCGCAGCAGCCGCCGGCGAGGTTGAGCCAGCCGGCCTCGGCGAACTCGCGCAGGATGCCGGCGGTCAGATCGGGCGACTCGTCGTACTCGCCGAAGGCGTTGGGCAGGCCCGCGTTGGGATAGCAGTGGACGTACGTCGGCACCGACTCGGCGAGTGCCGCCACGTGCGGCCGCATGTCGCGCGCGCCGAGCGCGCAGTTGAAGCCGACCGCCAGCGGCCGGGAATGGGCGATCGAGATCCAGGCGGCTTCAGGGGTTTGGCCCGAGAGCGTGCGTCCGCTCCGGTCGGTGAGGGTGAGCGAGAGGATCATCGGCACCTGCGCGCCGCGGGCGGTGAGGAGATCCTCGATCGCCGCCAGCGCCGCCTTCAGGTTGAGCGTGTCGAAGGTGGTCTCGGGCATCAGCACGTCGACGCCGCCGTCGAGCAGGCCGCGCGCCTGCTCGCGGTAGGCGTCGACCAGCGCGTCGAAGGTCAGCGCGCGCGCCGCCGGGTCGTTGACGTCGGGCGAGATCGAGAGCGTGCGGTTGGTCGGCCCGATCGCACCGGCGACGAAGCGCGGCCGATCGGGGGTCTCGCGCGTGACCGCGTCGGCGGCGCGCCGCGCGATGCGCGCGGACTCCAGGTTGATCTCGTAGGCGAGATCGACCTGGTCGTAGTCGGCGAGCGAGACCGCCTGCGCGCTGAAGGTGTTGGTCTCGACGATGTCGGCGCCGGCGCGTAGGAAGTCGAGATGGATCGACTCGATCACGTCGGGCCGGGTCAGGCTGAGCAGGTCGTTGTTGCCGCGCAGCGGCGTCGGATGGTCGGCGAAGCGTTCGCCGCGGTAGTCCGCTTCGGTCAGGCCATGGTTCTGGATCATGGTGCCCATGGCGCCGTCGAAAATCAGAATGCGTTCGTGCAGCAGGTGGACGAGAGGATGGTTGTTCGCGTCGTGCATGGCGCTCACCAGAGGTTCGTCGTGGGCAGGAAAGAGAAAATTCGTCGGGCGTTGCCGGATGGATCAGGCGGGCTCGGAGCGGGGGAGGATCGGCGGAGGCAACGGCCCGGATCGCCGGTCGGAGGACGCGTCGGCGGTGCGGGCTGGCCTCAGCCGCGCGGCATTCGCGCGTCGCGCTCGCGCAGACACTGCAGGATCAGCAGATGACGGTCGGTGCGCGCTGGATCGACGTAGCCGGTAACCGCGTGGAGGATGCGGCCGGCCGTCTCGGCGGCGTTCCACAGCACGGTGGCGGCGCCCGTGCGGCGGTAGAAGCTGTGGATTTCGTTGGTCCACGGCAGATAGTAGGTGAAGGCGCCGCCCTTGTCGGCATCGTCGTCGCCGAGGGCGTAGAAGACGGCGAAGACGTCGCGGCCGACCCACTCGACCGGCCAGTAGAGATCGCGGTGCCAGCCGATGCCGGTCGGGTCGAGATCCTGCAGCGACAGGTTGATCTGGAACGTGTCGCGCGGCAGCTCGAGGCCGGTCAAATCGCGCACGTGATCGCTGCTGAGCGCGTCGCGCACCAGCGCGTGCACCGCGGGTGCTTCCTCGGCCGTCAGCGCGCCCCAGGTGCCCGTCTTGGTCGGTCGCAGGCGGTCGATCGCGGCCATCAGCGCGCGCTGCGGCTCGGGATCGAAGAGGCCTTCGACGGTGGTGCAGTGATGGGCCTCGAGCTCGTCGCGCGCGGTGTCGAACGCCCCGCGCGCGTGGATGGCGCGCCAGGCGGTCGCCGGATGAACGGCCGGCGCGTCGACCAGGGTCTGCAGATGGACGAGATCGTGGCCGACCGCGTGCAGCGCCGGCCAGGGCGTCGGATCGAGCGCCATCAGCGTGGCGTTGCCCTGCAGGCGCGGCAGATCGGCCGCCAGCGTCAGCAGATGGAACAGCGCCGGCCAGTCGGCGCGGTCGAAGTGCGCGAAGCGCTCGGCGGGGCTGGCGTCCGCGGGCTGTGCGCGCAGCCGGGCGAGCACCGACGCGACCGCGTCGGCGGTCGGCAGGTCGAGGGTCGGTGCGTCAGCGGTCGGCGGCGCATGGGCGATGCGAACGTCCATGACCAAATCATGTCATGCCTGCGAAGGCTGCGCGCAGGCCCGTCGCGGCGCAGATTTCATTCGTCGTGCCGTGGGGTGCGAAGGACGATCTGCCTGAGACGGGAATTTCCCGCCACGAACTGCGCCTTTTCTGGTATTGTCATAAGTATGGAAACCCCCGCCAACGAAACCCGCACCGCCTCACTGCCCGCTCATCCCGGCGCGGCCACCCATGCATTCTTCAGCGTCCAGGAAGAAGCTTTTCAGAATCTCCAGCGGACCGCGAATGCCCTGATGCATCCGGTCTCCGAGATGCTGCGCGGCGTCGATCTGACGCCCACGCAGTACAATGCCCTGCGCATTCTGCGTCAGGTCGGCGAGGACGGACTGCCGTGCCGCGAGATCGGTTCGCGCATGATCACCCGCGATCCCGACGTCACCCGCCTGCTCGATCGTCTCGAGCTCCGCGGCCTGGTGATTCGCAGCCGCGATCCGCGCGATCGTCGCGTCGTGCGCGCGCGCGCCACCGACGAAGGCGTGTCGCTGGTCAACTCCCTCGACGACGTCATGCAGCGTTGCCACGAGCGTCAGTTCGGTGAGCTCGACGCCGACGAGCTGCGCAGCCTCAACGACATGCTCGAGCGCATCCGCACGATGCGCGGCTCCGACCCGGCCTGAGCCGCGTCTCCCGGTGCGCGGCGCCCGGCGCCCGGCGCCCGGCGACCGCCCTTCATCCCACCTTCGACAAGACGATTCGACCCGCGGTGGCGTCGCGCAGCGCGCGACGCAGCGCTTCGTCGTGCTCGATCGGCACCGCGACGGTCAGCGCGACGTCGACTTCATAGCGGCTGTCGACGACCGTCGCGTCTGCCGCGACCAGCGCGCCCTGGACGGCGCCGCTGTCGCCGTAGCCGAAGCGCAACGACAGCGCGACGGTGATCGGCACGGCGACGACGTCCGCCGCGTCGAGCCCGGCCGCGGCGGCGGCGCCGTAGGCGCGCACCAGGCCGCCCGTGCCGAGCTTGGTGCCGCCGTACCAGCGGGTCACCGTCACCACCATATCGCACAGATCGCGGCCTTCGATCTCCTGCAGAATCGGCCGGCCAGCGGTGCCGTTCGGCTCGCCATCGTCGTTCGCGCGCGCGTCGCCTGACGCCAGGCGCCAGGCCGAGCAGACGTGCGTCGCGTCGGGTGCCTCGTCGCGCTGCGCGCGCACGAAAGCTTGGGCGTCGGCGTGCGACGCTGCAGGTCCCAGCGCGGCCGCAAAGCGCGAGCCGCGGATCTTGGGGATCTCGCAGCGGCTCGTTGCGCGCACGGTGCGGATGATCGGCACGGCGTCGGCGCTGGCCGTCGCTCAGTCGTCTTCGACCGGCACCGCGTGCGGACCGCCGGCCAGTCGACCCTCGAAGCCGTGGTGCGGATCGGCGAGATCTTCGGCGTCCGTGAGGATGCGCAGGTCCTCGCCCTCGAGCCGCGCCATCAGCGCGGTCGCGGTGCTGTCGCCGATGACGTTGATCGTCGTTCGGAACATGTCGAGCAGCCGATCGAGGCCGAGAATCAGCGCCAGGCCCTCGGTCGGCACGCCGATCGCCGTC
>JBCCOR010000135.1:0-9650 GCA_039025295.1 Acidobacteriota bacterium | reverse complement strand
GTCGCTCGGCGCGAGGCCGCGCTCGAAGACGTCGCCCGCGCGATCCGCCAGCGCGACGGCGTCGAGGTGATCGTCCACGCCGCCGATCTCGCCCGGCCGGCGGGGATCGAGGGCCTGATCGACGCGCCCGCGGCGGCGACCAGCAGGCCGATCTCGCGCGTCGCGAGCGCGTCGATCAGGCCCTCGATCCCCGCCGGCCGGGCGAGATCGGCGGCGTGGACGATCACCTCGACGCCGTCGCGCTGGCGGATCGCGCGGGCGACGTCTTCGAGCGCGGCCTCGCGCCGAGCGACCAGCACGAGATCGACGCCCGCGCGGCCGAGCGCCTCGGCGAACGTGCGGCCGATGCCGTCCGACGCGCCGGTGACCACCGCCCACGGCCCGTAGCGTTCGCGTAGCCGCTGCGCGCTCATCGCGCACCCCGCGCCGGCTGGGTCGCGGTGCCGCGCACGTCGGTTTGCGCCGTTTCCAACAGCGCGATCGCCTCGGACCACGTCGGCACCGGCGCGTCGGCGGGCTGCTCGTAGCGGTGCGAGCGCATCCGAAGCAGCGCGGGCGCGCCTTCGGCCACGGCCGTGCGGTGCATGGCGGAGGTCGAGAAGCTGCGCAGCGCCTCGGGGCTCTGCCACACGGTCAGCGTCCACGCCTCGCTGCCGAAGAGCTGGCGGCGCACCGAAAAGCCGACGAGTCCGTCGAATTCCCCGGCGCGCAGCGCGCGCGCGACCTTCTGGGTGTAGCGGTCGAAGGCTTTGCGCTTCGCGCGGTCGACGACGGCGTGGGTGACCACGATGGTGACCGTGTCATCGGCCTGCGCCGCGGCCTCGGCGCCGTCGCCGGACGATGGCGCGGCGGACGCGGCCGGCCGGGCGAACGGCAGGCCGATCGTGCAGCCCGACAGGAGTCCGGCAAGCAGGACGAGCAGGGACAGCTGGGCGATCCGGCGCAGATAGACCGTCCCGCTGCGGGGGATGCGTCGAGGAATGGGGCGATGGGGAAGCACAGTGAGTTTCATAATGAAACGAATGTAGCGGATTGCGTTCCATGATGCAACTAGGTAAGCTGAAGGCATGCAGAGAAAATCATTCCAGTCCGCTCCGTGCTCGATCGCCCGCGCGCTCGACGTGCTCGGCGACTGGTGGACGCCGCTGATCCTGCGCGAGTGCCTGTACGGCGTGCACCGCTTCGATCAGTTCCAGCGCTGGCTCGGAATCGGGCGCAACATCCTGACCCGGCGTTTGGCGCTGCTGGTCGACGAGGGGCTGCTCGAGAAGCGCGCGTACCAGACGCGTCCGCTGCGCCACGAGTACCACCTGACCGAGAAGGGCTACGATGCGACCTCGGCGCTGATGGCGCTACTCGCGTTCGGCGAGCGCTGGTACTTCGCCGACGGCGGCGTGCCGATCCGGCTCTACGATCGCGCGACCGACGCGCCGGTGCGTCCGCAGCTGGTCGACGGCGAGACCGGTGAACCGCTCGACGTGCGACGGCTCTACGCCGGGCCGGGCCCGGCGTTCCCGGCGCATCCAGAGATCCGCCGGGCGCGCTTCACCGAGTTTCTCGCCCGCCGCGGCGACGACGCGCTGCAGGCGCCGGGCGTCGACGACGAGCGGGCGTCCGCGTCGTGAGTGCGATCCATCTGCGCCCGGCGACGATCGACGATCTGGCGCTGGTGCGGCACTGGGATGCGCAGCCGCACGTCCAAGCGTCGGATCCCGACGACGACTGGGACTGGGAAACCGAGCTGCGCCACGAGCCCGACTGGCGCGAGCAGCTGGTCGCCGCGTGCGACGGGCGACCGATCGGCTTCGTCCAGATCATCGATCCGGCGCGCGAGGAGAGCCACTACTGGGGCGACTGCGGGCCGAACCTGCGCGCGATCGACATCTGGATCGGCGAGGCGTCGGATTTGGGCCGCGGCTACGGCACGCGCATGATGCAGCTGGCTTTGGCGCGCTGCTTTGCGCCGCTCGCGGTCGAGCGGGTGCTGATCGATCCGCTGGTCACCAACACCGATGCGCGCCGCTTCTACGAACGGCTGGGTTTCGCCTTCGTCGAGGAGCGCTGGTTCGACCGCAGCCACTGCGCGGTCTACCAGCTCGACCGCGCCACGTGGGCGTCGCGGCACGCGCACGACGGCGGTTGACAACCCGCGGGGCCGTCCCTACAATCTACGCTCTCGACCGGACGGCTTGCGCCCTCGCGCGCGCCATTCATGGTCGTCACAGCTTTATTCCTCGGTAGCTCAATGGTAGAGCAATCGGCTGTTAACCGATAGGTTGGGGGTTCAAGTCCCTCCCGAGGAGCCATCTTCGAAACCCCGCGCGACGTCCGCTCGCGCGGGGTTTGATCTTTGGGGCCGAGCCGGTCTTGGGGGCCAGGTCGCCGCGTCGGCGTCACACCGTCTCGGCTGCGCGCAGCAGCACCTGCCGAAACCAGGCGTGCTCCACCGAGGCGTCCACCCGCGGATGCCACAGCATCGACAGGCTGTAATCCTCCACCGGCAGCGGCGTCGGCAGCACGGTCAGCGGGAAGCGCGCCGCCGTCGCGTCGACGATGCGCCGCGACACGGTGAGCAGCGCGTCGCTCTCGGTGACCAGCCAGAGCGCCGCGAGGAAATTCGGACGCGTGCGGGCGACCCGGCGCTTCAGGCCCTGGGCCGCCAGCAGCGCGTCGCTCGGACCCACGGGGATGCCCCCAGGCGCCACAAGTACGTGCTGCTCGGCGAGATATTGCGCCAGCGTCAGCTTCGGGCCGCGCACGCGCGGGTGACCGGGACGGGCGACCGTCACGTGGCGATCGTCGAACAGCGTGCGCACGTGCATTTCCGGCGGCGGCGCCGAACGGACGACCCGGATCGCCACGTCCACGTCGCCCGTGCGCAGCTGGTCCATCATCTCGGGCCGTACCGGGCAGACGTACATGTCCACGTCCGGTGCTTCCTCGGCCAGGATCTGTTCCACCCGCGGCAGCAAGATGGTGGAGATGTGGTCGGTGCACACCACCCGGAACGCCCGACGCAGCGTCGCCGGGGCGAACGGCTCCGGATCTGCGAGGAGCGTCCGCGCCTGATCGATCAGCGCACGCACGGGCGCCACCAGGGCTTCCGCGCGCGGCGTCGCCACCATGCCGCGACCGGCGCGCACCAGCACCTCGTCCCCGACCAGCGCCCGAATGCGGCGCAGCTTGTGGCTCATGGCCGGCGGCGTTAGATGCAGCCGCTGCGCCGCGCCGCGCACGGAGCGCTCCTCGAGAAGCACGTCCAGGGCCACGAGCAGATTGAGGTCGATGGCGCGCAGATCAGGCATGACGGCAGGTCCTCATTGTTCAATTCCGTGCATCGATAAGTTGAGAATACTTCACTGTACTGCAGCAGTCCGCGGCGTTACTGTCGGTCTGTCGATCCCCTTTCCGCCCTCAACGCACCTCGGAGAGCGTCATGCAAGCCCGCGAGAAGAAGACTGTCCTGATCGTCGCCGCCAATTCCGCCACCGGCCCGCTCACCGGCTGGCCCATCGGCTTTTGGCTGGCCGAGCTCACCCATCCCTACGCCGCGTTCATCGAAGCCGGCTACGACGTCGAGATCCGCAGCCCCGACGGCGGCACCCTGCAGGTCGACGGCTACTCGCATCCCGAAGACGAAAGCGGCTATTCCGCCCACGATCTGCTCTCGCTGGGCTTTCTGAAGTCGCCGTCCCACGCCGCCCTGCTCAAGGACACCGCGAGCATCGCCGACGTCAGCGTCGACGATTACGACGCCATCCTGCTCGCCGGCGGCCAGTCGCCGATGGTCACCTTCATCGACAACGAAGCGCTGCATGCGCTCGTCGCCGCGTTCTACGAGGCCGGCAAGCCGACGGCGCTGCTCTGCCACGGCACCTGCGCCCTGCTCAAGATCAAGCTGTCCACCGGCGAGCTGCTGGTCACCGGCAAGACGTGGACGGGCTTCTCCGACGATGAGGAGAAAGGCGTCGATGCATCGGTCGGCCAGCGGGTCCAGCCGTTCTGGATCGAGTCGGAGGCGCGCGCGCTGCCGAACACGACCTTCGTCGTGGCACCGCTGTGGTCGCCGTTCGCAGTGCGCGACGGCAACCTCATCACCGGTCAGCAGCAGAATTCCGGACGCGTCGCCGCCGAGCTGGTGGTGGAGGCGCTGTCCGGGGTGCCTGCGACGGTGCCGGTGACGCGCGGGATATAGCAGCCGCGCGGATCGCGATGCCGCCGCGGCGCCTGCGTGGACGCCCGGGCGACGAATGAAGCCTGCCGAGTCGTCTTCGGCAGGCGTTTTTCGCGGCTGCGCAGCCCACGTCGCCGCGTGCGCGCACGTGCTGCATCAGCGCGCGCGGAATGTGTCATGCTCGCGCGCATGATGATCCGCGACGCTCGACTCGACGACATCGACGCGATTCAGACCCTCGCCGTCGAGGCGGAGATGTTCACGCCCGACGAGGCCGGCTTTCTCGGCGCCCAGCTGCGCGCGCTGCACGCGGGCGATCCGTCCGGCGGCCGCTGGCTCGTGGTCGAGGACGCCAGCGCTGCGCTGATCGGCTCGGTGTACTACGCGCCCGAACCCTTCTCCGACCGCATGTGGAATCTCTACTTCATCGCGGTCGCGCCCGGTCAGCAGCGCACCGGCCTGGGGCGGCGTCTGATGGCGCACGTCGAAGAGGCGCTGCGCGCGCAGGGCGAGGAAACGGCGCGAACGCTGATCGTCGAGACGTCGTCGACGCCCAAGTACGAACGCGCACGGGCCTTCTACCGCGCGATCGGCTACGACGAAGAAGCGCGGATTCGCCAGTTCTACGGCCCAGAAGACGACAAGGTCGTGTTCTGGAAGTCGCTGGTGGACGCGCCGCGCTGAACGCACGGCAGGCGTTTCATCTCGCGCCGGGCGCGAAGAGCACCCGGCTGATGCGGCCTACCGTCGCATGCTGGGTGCGATGGCCTTGAGTCGGCTCCCGTGGCAATCGCTCAGGACGCATCCTCGAGCAGGAATCGATGGACGAAGGCGACGGCCATGGCGCCTTCGCCGGCTGCGGAGGCGACGCGCTTGATCGATCCGTGGCGTACGTCGCCCGCGGCGAACGAGCCCGGGACGCTGGTCTCGAGGAAGTGCGGTTCCCGCTCGAGCGTCCAGCAGGCCGGCGTCTGGCCCCGGTCGCCGAAGAGATCGCGGCCGGTGACGAGATAGCCCGCGTCGTCGCGAACGATGTCGGTGTCCTTGGCCCACTCCGTGTGCGGGACGCCGCCGATGCAGATGAAGAGGCGGCTGGTCGGAAGCGTGCGCGCGTCGCCGTCCGGACCCTCGGCGACGACGATCGCTTCGAGGCTGTCGCCGCCGTGCAGATCGACGACGGTCGTGGACGTGCGAATCTCGATGTTGCCGGCTTTCGCAAGCTTCTCGACCAGGTAGCTGGACATCGTCGCCGCCAGGCTCGCACCGCGCACGAGCAGGACGACCGCGTCCGCGTGCGCTGCGAAGTGCATGGCGGCCTGGCCCGCCGAGTTGCCGCCGCCGACGACGTAGACCGTTTTCCCCACGCACAGCGGCGCCTCGCTGGCGCCTGCGCCGTAGTAGACGCCGCGACCCAGGAACGTGGACTCGTTGGGCAGGCCCAGTCGTCGCCATTCCACCCCCGTGGCGCAGATGTTGCTCCGGGCGACGAGCTGGCTGCCGTCGGCGAGATCGGCCCAGATCTTTCCGTCCCGGAACGTGGCGTTGACGCCCTCGCGCATCTGGAGGATCTCGGCGCCGAATCGCACCGCTTGCTCGCGCGCCCGCTCGGCCAGCGTGGCACCGCTGACGCCTTCGGGAAAGCCCATGTAGTTCTCGATCAACGAGGAGGAACCGGCCTGGCCGCCGACCGCGTGGCGCTCGATCAGCACGGTCCGCAATCCTTCGGAGGCGCCGTAGACCGCGGCGGAGAGCCCGGCGGGACCGGCGCCGTAGATCGACAGATCGTACTCGTCGTACTTCGGCTTGTTGACGAACCCCAGCTGCTCGGCGAGCTGGCGGACGGTGGCGCCGAAGAGACGCGTGCCGTCCGGCATGACGACGAGCGGAAGGCGCGCGTCGTCCAGCGCGCGAACGCCGGGCAGCGCCGCAGCCTCGTTGTCGGAGCGCAGCGCGTTCCACACGTAGGTGACCACCGAGCGCGCGAGGAAATCGCGAATCGCGTAAGCGTCCGACGAGCCCTGCGCACCCCAGACCGTTACGCAGTCGCAGCGCGCTGCTTTCGGGTCGATATCCGTCACGATGGTGCATCCTCCTGGTTCGGGTTGAAGACGGTTTGCCAAGGCACGGGCGCGCCGGCGACGCCGAGCGCCGAGGCGGCGGCGATCTGGAGGCCGCGCGCGGCCGTGAAGCGCTGATCGTCGCGGCGCGATCGGTCCCAGTCGTCGAGGGCCGCGGCGGGCAGCGGCGCGTCGGCCGACCAGCCGGTGAGCGCCTGGGCGAGGGTGCGCGCGTCGCCGAACGCTTTCGCGGTGCCGGCGGCCGTGTGCGGACGCACGGTGCCCGCCGCGTCGCCGAGGAGCGCAACCCGGCCGTGGACGCGCGGCGCATCCGCGACGTCCTGAACGGGCTGCAGGAAGAGCTGCGAGCTGCGCAGCAGGCGGGCGAGCTGCGGGGGCAGCGACGCGTCGGCGAGCGCTTCGACGCGTGCCGCGATCGCCGGGCGCACCTCGCCCTTGGGCAGGAACGACGCGTAGCGCCGGCCCGATTCGCCGAGCAGGAGGTCGTCCAGGTCGCGCGCGTCGGTGTTGACGTACCACACCCAGTTGACCCGCCGCTGGCCGGGCGCGATGGCGCCGTCGGCGCCGGGCACGAGATAGCAGAGAAACTGCATGCCCGGCGTGTGGAACAGGGTGAATCGGTCGCGCAGCGTCGCGACGAGGTCGGGCGGAAGCTGGTTTTCGTCCTCCAGTCCCCGCCAGGCCACGTAGCCGGCATACCGCGTCTCCGCGTTGCCGAGCAGCTGTCTGCGGCACTGCGAGTTGACGCCGTCGGCGCCGACCAGCCAGTCGCCTTCGGCGCGATAGTCGTCGGCGAAGCGTGCCGTCACGCGCCCGCTTTCCTCGGACAGGTCGATCAGCTCGCTGTCCTGGCGATAGCAGATGTCCGCCAGGAAGCCCCGCAGCGTTTTGTAGAGCGTGTCCCACGCGGTCATGGTCTGTGGCGCGCGGTGCAGCTGCGCGTCGCCGGAGCGTGTGAGCATCGTCCGCGCCTCGAGGCGCACGCTCACCGACGCCTCCGACACGCCGCACTGTGCCAAGAGCGCGGCAACCTCGGGCTGCATGACGACGCCGGCGCCGCGAGCGGCCATCAGGCCGCGCGATCGCTCGTACACGCGCACGTCGGCGCCGGCCACCCGGCGCAGCGCGAAGGCGGCCGCGAGGCCACCGACGGAGCCACCGATGATCAGGGCTTGGAAGGTTGCACTCATGCTGATGTCTCTCGGGCTGAGGTGCGAGCTGGCCACCGCACGGATAGACGAGGTCTGTGGACGCGAATACGGTGCAACCCTACGGACGCGCCTCGCGCAGGTCAATCGGTGCTGGTTGAAAGTGGATTAATATGGTACGAATTCCTCGCAGCCGTACTCAACACCTCTCTGAGGCCTCCAATCAGCGGGCTACGCCCGTTCTCTCCAGGAACATCATTGATGCACCCCACTCGATCCGCAGCCCAGCTCGCGCGCCTGCGCGCGCGCGTGCCGTGTCTGCTTTGCTGTGTTCTTCTCGCTTTCGCGCCGAGCTTGCTCGCCCAGCAGGACGACGATTCCGCCGCCGCGTCTGATCAGGCGCCCGACGCGGCGATCGAGGATGAAATCGTCATCCAGGCGTCTCGCACCGAGCTGCCCGCCAGCGCAACGCCGGCCAGCGTCGTCGTGATCGACGCCGAGACGCTCGAATCGAACGCGGTGATCGCCGACGAGCTCGCCAGCGTGCTGTCGCGCACTGTGCCCGGCTTCGCGCCCGGCATTCAGAAGCTCACCGGCCGTGGCGAGACCCTGCGCGGACGCAATCCGCTCTACCTGGTCGACGGCGTGAGCCAGCACAACGCCACCCGCGACGGCGACCGCGACGGTCACACCATCGATCTGGCGTTTGTCGAGCGCATCGAGGTGATCAACGGCTCGAACGCGATCCAGGGCGTCGGCGCCACCGGCGGCGTGGTCAACATCCTGACCCGCGAGCCCCGGCTCGGCGCCGGCTGGAAGTCCTCCGTCGACCTGCGGGTCAGCGGCTCGGCGGAGCTCGACTCCGACTCGCTGGGCACCAAGGTGTCGGCGCTGACCGGCGGCGGCGGGGACCGCTTCGGCCTCCTGGTCGGCGCCTCGCTGCACGAGCGCGGCCTGTTCTTCGACGCCGACGGCGAGCCCGTCGGCCTGTACCCGACCCAGGGCGACATCATGGACTCCCGGACCGTCGGGCTGTTCGCCAAGGCCCAGGGCGTGCTGAGCGATCAGGTGGTGCTCAGCTTCCTGTTCAACGACTTCGACCTCGAGCGCCACGGCGATTTCCGCGCCGTGCCCGGCGACCGCTCCCTGGGCATCCCCACCGGCACGATCGAGGGGGATCCGTCGGCCGATGTCGGCCGACCGGCGCGCAACGAGAACACCACCCTGTCCCTGACCCTCAACCACAGCGACGTCGCGGGCGGCAGCCTGACCGCCCAGGTCTTCGACCAGGAGTTCAAGGGCCTGTTCGAAGGCGGCCTGTTCAACGGCTTCTTCCGCCTGACCCCCGACGGCCCGCCCTTCCTCGACCAGTCCGCCGTGGTCTCCGACAAGACGGGCGTCAAGCTCGCCTACAACCGCCCCCTGGCCCGGGACCGGGCGCGGCTGACCGCCGGCTTCGACGTCTTCCGCGACGAGTCGGCCCAGGTCCTCGACCGCAGCGGCCGGGAATGGGTGCCCGAAACCCTGTTCGAGACCCTCTCGCCCTTCGTGCAGCTCAAGCTGGACCTCGGCGATCGCGTTTCGCTCTCCGCCGGCGCCCGCCACGAGGACGCGCGCCTGGAGGTGGACGACTTCACGACCATCGCCGCCGCCAACTCGACCTTCGTCCGCGGCGGCGAGCCGAGCTTCGACGACACGCTGCTCAACGTCGGGCTGATCGTGCGCCCGGCCGAGGGCTGGAACCTCTACGGCGCCTTCAACGAGAGCTTCACCATGCCCGACGTCGGGCGGGTGCTGCGCGCGGTCAACGTCCCCGGCCTCGACGTCGACTCCCTGATCACGCTGACGCCGATCATCGCCGACAACCTGGAGCTGGGGGCCGAGTACTCGAACCGGCGGGTCACGGCGCGGGCGTCGCTCTTCGAGTCGACCGCCGAGAACGGCTCGCGGCTGGCCGCCAACCCCGAGGGCATCTTCGACGTGGTGCGCCAGCGCACCGAGATCGAGGGCATCGAGCTGTTCCTCGAGTACCGATTCGACGAGCGGTTCTCGGTCGCGGCGAACTACGCCCGGACCGACGGCGAGTTCGACGCCGACGGCGACGACCGCGTCGACACCGACCTCGACGGCCTCAACATCGGCCCCGACCGGCTGAACCTGTTCGTCGACGGCCGGCTGAGCGACCGCCTCGGCGGCTACGTCCAGGTCTCGCACTTCTTCGACCGCGATTTCGAAGGCCTCGCCGCCCGC
>JBCCOR010000134.1:0-9694 GCA_039025295.1 Acidobacteriota bacterium | reverse complement strand
GGCCTCTCCGGCACCGGCAAGACGACGCTCTCGGCCGATGCCCATCGTCATCTGATCGGCGACGACGAGCACTGCTGGAGCGACGACGGCGTCTTCAACATCGAGGGCGGCTGCTACGCCAAGGCGATCGACCTCTCCGCCGACCGTGAGCCCGAGATCTTCGCCGCGATCAAGTACGGCACCGTGCTCGAGAACCTGGTCTACGATGCGCGCACGCGCGCGGTCGACTTCGGCGACACGTCGATCACGCAGAACACGCGCGCGGCGTATCCGATCGAGTTCATCGACAACGCCAAGATCCCGTGTCAGGGCGGTCATCCGAACCACGTCATCTTCCTGACCTACGACGCGTTCGGCGTGCTGCCGCCGGTGGCGAAGCTCTCGCCCGAGCAGGCGATGTACCACTTCATCAGCGGCTACACCTCGAAAGTCGCCGGCACCGAGATGGGCGTCACCGAGCCCCAGCCGGCTTTTTCGGCCTGCTTCGGCGCGCCCTTCATGGTGTGGCATCCGAGCAAGTACGCGGAGCTTCTGGCCGAGAAGATGCGCACGCACGGCGCCGAAGCGTGGCTGATCAACACCGGCCTGACGGGCGGGCCGTATGGCACGGGCAGGCGCATGCGCCTGCGTCACACGCGCGCGATCATCGACGCCATCCACGACGGCGCGCTCACCCAGGCAGCGACCGAAACCGATCCGGTCTTCGGCTTTGCCGTGCCGACCGCGTGCCCGAACGTGCCGTCGGAGATCCTGCAGCCGCGCAACACGTGGTCGGATCCGGCCGCCTACGACGCGCAGCGCAACAAGCTGGCGCAGCGCTTCGCCGACAACTTCGCGAACTTCGCGGAGGGTGCGGGCGAGGCAGTGCGGGCGGCCGGGCCGGTGCTGCCGAAAGGCTGATCCGACCGGCCCATCGGCCGCGCGGCATCTCGCACGGGGGCATGCCCCAGCGACGTGTCGTCACCGCCGACAGCCAACGCCGCACCGCATGCGGCACATCCGAGCGCGGCTGGCCCGCGCTCGGATTTTTTGCGTTTGCTTCTACCCTTCGACGGCGCCCGCAGGCACTTCGCTGACCGCAGCCTCCGCCAGCTGCCGCGCCTTGAAGTCGCGTCCCCACGTCTGCATCTGCTCGAGAATCGGCTCGAGCGAACGGCCGAGCTCGGTCAGCTCGTATTCGACCCGCGGCGGCACCTCGGCGTAGACGTGGCGCGTGAGGACGCCGTCGGCCTCCAGCTCGCGCAGCTGGAGGGTGATCATGCGCTCGGTCGCGTTCGGGGTCAGGCGCCGCAGCGCGCCGAAGCGCTTGCGGCCGTCGAGCAGATGGCACACCAGGATCGGCTTCCATCGCCCGCCCATCACGCTCAGCGTCGCTTCGACGTCACAACCCGTTTTCCAGCAGTACTTTCGCGCCATGGTGCACTCCTGTGTCGATTGGTCCGATCAATACTTACAAAAATGTAGGTACTTCTCAATAGAACGGCTGCTCGCTACGCTGCCTCCCGAACCGCACACGTGCTCGTCGTCGGCCCGATTCCGATTCGGCCGACCCGATTCCAACGTCCGCAAGCGCAGGAGACAACGATGCAGTACGAGGGTTTTCAGACGTTTACCGCCGAGCAGAGCGACGGCATTCTCACCGTCACCTTCGACCATCCACCGGTGAACGTCCAGGGCGCGCCGATGCTGGCCGATCTGAACACGCTCGCCATGCGCCTCGAGCGTGATCGCGAGACCAAGGTGGTCGTCTTCCAGTCGGCCCATCCCGAGATCTGGGTGTGCCACTACGACACCGAGCTCCTGAAGGACATGTCGACCGAGGCCGTGTCGCGCGACGAGGCAGCGCTGCTCGATCTGCAGGTCGTTTTGGAGCGCATCAGCAAGGTGCCGCAGGCGACCATCGCCAAGCTCGAAGGCTTCGCGCGCGGCGGCGGCCACGAATTCGCGCTGGCGTGCGACATGCGCTTCGCCGCGCGCGGCAAGTTCACGTTCATGCAGATGGAGGTCGGCATGGGCATCCTGCCCTGCGGCGGCGGCGCGTCGCGCATGGCGCGCCAGGTCGGACTGGGGCGCGCGCTGGAAATCATTCTCAGCGCCCGCGACTTCAGCGCCGACGAGGCGGAAGCCTACGGCACCATCAACAAAGCCCTGGATCCCGACGAGATCGGCGCGTACGTCGACGCGCTCGCGAAGCGCATCGCCCAGTTCCCGGCCGAGTCCATCCACGCCTGCAAGCGGGCCGTGTACGAGTCGATCGACAAGCCGATCGATGAGGCGCTGAAGGCCGAGGCCTACTGGCTGTACCAGGCCACCAGCAAGACGCCCGCGGTCAAGCGATTCGCCATCGCCGACGAGAAGGGCATGCAGAACGACATCGACAACCAGCGCAACTGGAACGATCTCGTCATGCAGGTGCAGGACATCACGTGATCCGCTCGATCTTCGATTCCACGACGCGCACAGGAGAATCCGCATGAAAGCCATGATCGTGAACCGCTACGGCGACAACGCCGTCTTCGAAGCCGCCGAGGTCGACGCGCCCGACGTGCAAGCCGGCCACGTGCTGGTCGAGATCGCGGCGTCGAGCGTGAACACCGTCGACACCATGATCCGCACGATGGGCGAGGCGCTGCCGCTGTCGCCGAAGACGCCCGCGATCCTGGGTATGGACTTCGCCGGCACGGTGCAAGCCGTCGGCGAGGGCGTGACCGACTACGCCGTCGGCGACGCGGTCTACGGCTGCGCCGGCGGACTCGCGGATCTGCCGGGCACGCTGGCCACGCACATCGCGGCCGACAGCCGGCTGATCGCGCACAAGCCCGCGAACCTCTCGATGCGGGAAGCCGCTGCGCTGCCGCTGGTCGGAATCACGGCGTACGAAGGACTGATGCGCGCCGGCATCGCGGAAGGCCAGAAAGTCCTTGTGCACGGCGGCTCGGGCGGCGTCGGCCACGTCGCGCTGCAGCTCGCCAAGCACTTCGGCGCCGACGTCTACGCGACCGGCGGCGGCGAGAAGCAGCTCGCGCTGATCGCCGCGCTCGGTGCCACGCCGATCCACTACAAGACGGAGACGGTCGAGGCGTATGTCGCCAAACACACCGGCGGCGCCGGCTTCGACCTGGTCTACGACTCCGTCGGCGGCGCCAACATGGCGAAGTCGTTCGAAGCCGCCGCGCTCAACGGCCAGATCGCGTCGACCGTAGCCCTGTGCGAACTCGATCTCACGATCGCCCACTTCAAGGGACTGTCGCTGCACGTCGTCTTCATGCTGATTCCGATGCTGCACGACCACGGGCGCGAAGCGCACGGCGAGATTCTGCGCGCGCTGGCGGAAATCGTCGAAGCGGGCGGACTCCGGCCCGTCCTCGACGACACGTCGTATGCGCTCGACGACGCCGGCCTGGCCCACGCGCGGCTCGAGAGCGGCCAGGCGATCGGCAAGGTCGTGGTCGAGCACTGACGGATCGTCAGCGATCGCGAAGGCCGGGTCGGCGCGTCGTGGGATGTGTGATCCGGGTCGTTTAGGATGGCGCACATCATGCGCACCAACCACCTTCGCACGTCCATCGCCGCGCTTTCCCGGACGGTCATCGTCCTCGCGCTGACGCTCGCCGCATCGTCCGTCCACGCCGCCACGATCGCGGTCACCACGACCGCCGACGTCGTCGCCCTCGACGGGCAGTGCAGTCTGCGCGAGGCGGTCACCGCCGCCAACACCAACCTGCCCTTCAGCGACTGCCCGACGGGCGAGGCGCTGCCGACGATCGACGTCGTCGAGCTGCCGGTCGGCACGTACGCCCTCACCCTCGCGCCGATCGGCGAAGACGCCAACGCCGGCGGCGATCTCGACATTCTCGAGGCGGTCACGCTGCGCGGCCTGGGCGAGGACTTCGTGTGGTGGGACGATCCCCTCACGCCCGACGTCGAAACGCTCGACGTCTTCAACAGCCCCGACGGCTTCCCGCGCGCCTTCACCGAAGCCGATCTGCCCGACGTGGTGATCGAGATGGGCATCGGCGATCCGGCCATCGCCGGCGACGGCGAGCGGGTAATTCACACGATCGATCCGACGCCTAGGGTGCCGACAGCCGCGTCCGCGCGCGGCGTCGAGCCGCCGGAGGTGACGCTCGAGAACCTCGGCGTCGTTCGCGGCGATGCGTCCTGCACCGGCGCCGACTGCGCGCAGGGCGGCGCCGGCATCGAGCACGGCCTGCCGGCCAAGCTCACGCTGCAACGCGTGGCGCTCTTCGGCAACCAGGTCAGCTGCACAGGAGCTGAATGCGGCGATCCTTTCAGCGGCGCCGCCGTCACCGTGCGGTCGGCCCACGACCTGAGCATCTCCGCGAGCGTGGTTGCGTCGAACCGCGCGTCCTGCGCCGAGAACGACTGCTCCACCGGACGCATCGTCAACCACGATGCGCCCGGGTCCACCGACCCGGTGACCAGCATCATCGGGCTCACCCTCATGACCGACAACGTCACGACCTGCAGCGCGCTGGACTGCTCGGCGGACGCGATCCTGCGCTTCGCATCGCCGGCGCAGGACATCACGCAGACCGTCATCACCGACAACGCGGTCAGCTGCGACGCGGCCGGCCTCACGTGCGACACCGATGAGCTCGTCCAGATCGATGCGAACGACCTCGAGCTCTGTCTCTCCGTGCCCTGCACGCGTCTCCTGCAGGACATCGAGGTGTCGGACAACCAGATGCGCTGCGACGGCTTCGAATGCAACACGGCTGAGATCGTGGCATCGCTGACCACGATCGACCACACCGTCGAGCGCGTCCGCTTCCGCGACAACGTGCAGCAGTGCACGGGCATGGCCTGCGATCTCGATGAGATGCTCGACGTGCGCGCGCTGGACGCACCGCTCCCAACCACCCTCGCCGTGCGCACGCTCGAATTCACCGACAACGTCAACGGATGCACCGGCGTCGACTGCGCTGTCGACAACATTCTTCAAGTCGTCGGCACGGGCGCCAGCGCCGTCTCCGACGTCTTCATCCGCGGCGAAGGGCAGTGCGCGGGCGACGGCTGCAGCACGCGCACGCTGGCGAACCTGGCCCGCATCGCATCGGTCGACGATCTGACGGTCGCCGACAGCGAGATCACGTGCACCGGCGTCGGCTGCACGCTGCGGTCGCTCGTCACCGTCCAGATCGACGAATCGACCCCGGTGACGCTGACCGAGGTTACGCTGTCGGGCAACACGGTGACGTGCGCGAGCGCGGGCTGCGGCTTCGGCAGCGGCGTCAACGCGGGGAACCCGGGCGAAGGCGGCATCCTGCGCATCTCGACCGCCAGTGCCGACATCCCGTCCCGAACGGCCCTGGCGCAGCAGCTGACCGTCACCGACAACGTCACGTCGGCGCGCGGCGCGGTCGCGACCAATCTCGAACTCACGATCGTCGATTCGTCGCTCACGATCAACCGCGGGTCGATCGACGGCGGCGCGATCTTCAACGGCTGGGTGCCCGATCCGGAAATGCCCGATGCGATCGAGGGCGGGACGCTCACGCTGACCAACACGATCCTCGACGGCAACACCGCCGGTCAGGGCGGCAGCGGCGGACGCGGCGGCGGCATCTTCAACCCGGCCGGCGCGACGCTGCGCCTGCAGGGCGGCGCGATCGACGGCAACGCGGCCGCGAGCGACGGCGGCGGACTCTGGAACGAGGGCGTCATCGCCGCGCGCCAGAACGCGGCCATCGTCGGCAACCTGCCCAGCGAGTGCGTCGACGCCGCGGGCGGCACCGGCTGTGACCTGCTCCACACCGGCGATTTCGAAACGGGCGATACGTCGTTCTGGTCAGCGGTCGCGCCGTAGCCGGTCGCCAATTCTCGACGGGTTCCGTCGGCAGTCCAAAATCGCTCGAACTTCAACGGCCTCATCGCTGCCGATCTTGTAGAAAACCGCGTAGGGAAACCGTCTCGACAGCAGTCGATGATGGCCAAAATGACGAGCGTGGACGCCTGCATGGAGACGTAGTGACTCGATATCGGCAAACAGTGTGTCGAGAAAGTACTGACCGAGCCCTGGCGACTGCGTGTCGTAGAACCGAGCTCCTTCGACGAGATCTTGTTCGGCCTCATCCGTGATCCGGAGCTTCATCGAAGCTGATCTCGGATCCTCTGCTTTGCTTCTGCCCAGTCGTTGAGCCCACTCTCCCCGCGCTGGAGCCGGCGATCTCGCTCGTCGAGAACGTCGCCGTGCCACGCGGGAGAAGGCACCTGCTCAGGTGTTCGACTCAGGTCTTGCCACACGGCTTCGAGCAGCTGCAGCTTCTCGAGGGTCGTCATACTTTCGAGATCAATTGCGTTCGCCATGGTTCTCTCCGGGTCGAAGAAGCGGAGCACCAGCCTATCGCGTCCCCCGCAGCGATCAGCCTGAGGTACGCAACCCGCCTACGCCAGCCTGCGCAGCAGACGCACGGCGCGCACCGGATCACTGGCCGTCGCGGCCAGCACGCCGCCCATCATCGCGCCGATGACGCCGACCATGGCGACGTCGCTGCTGCCGAAATAGAGATTGCGAATCGGCGAGCGCGGCCGCAGCCACGGACTCCGGAAGCGCGCTGGCGTCGGCAGCAGCCCGTAGATCGAACCCTTCACCGGGCGCACGAAGTAGTCGGACGTGACCGGGGTCGACAGCTCAACGTAGTCGACCATGTCGCGCAGCGCCGGCATGCGCTCGAGGAACTGCGCGAGGAGCGCCTTCTCCATCGCCTCCTTGAGACGGCTGTAGCGTTCGCCGCGGTCGCGCCGCGAGCGCGTGCCCTGCCACTCGGCGAAGGTTTCCCACGGCACGAAGGTGACGACCTCGCCGGTGTGCCGCTGCTCCGGCCCGGGATCGTGCAGCGGATCTTTGAGCGACGGGAAGCTGCAGTAGAGCACCTCAGCGGCGGGCAGGCCGTCGGGATCCTCGACCTTCCACATATCCTCCTCGGTGTCCCAGGTGTCGTAGAACCACTTGTTGGCACCCGACGCGCCCGCGGCGCGGATATCGCCCTTGAAGCCGAGATACAGGCAGACGTGGGCCGGGCCGGCCTCGAGCTGCGTGACCTCCTGCGCCCAGCTGCTGGCGCGGACGGCCTCAGGCAGCAGGCGCCGCACGGTGGAGCCAACGCCCGCGGCGCTGATCACCTTCTTGGCGCGGATCGTCTCGCCGTCCTGGAGCACGACGCCGGTCGCACGGCCGTTCTCGATCAGGATCTGGTCGACGTCGGCCAGAATGCGCGTCCAGCCGCCGGCCTCGGCGACCGTGCGCAGGAGCTGGCGCGCGATCTCGGGCGAGCCGCCTTCAGGATAGTAGGCGCCGTGGGTGTAGTGGCGCGTGATCAGCGCCTGCACCGCGAACGACGAGCGGCTCGGCGTGGCGCCGCAGTAGCCCCACTGCGCGGCAAAAACCGCCTGCAGCTGCGGATTGTCGGTGAGCGAGGCGAGCTCGTCGTGGGTGTTGCGCTCGAGAAATTCGCGCGCCCTGCGGGCGATCAGCCACTCGACCGGCCCGACCAGGCGGCGCGGCAGCGTGCGCGCGGCCATGTAGCTGCGCATCGTGCCCGCGACCTCGCGCACGCGCAGCAGAAAAGCGTCGATGGCCGCTTCCTCGTCGGGAAAGGCTTCGAGCAGGTTGGCGCGGAACTGCTTCGGGTTGTCGGGAAAGTCGATGCGGAAGCCGTCGGGGAAGTGGAACTCCTCGTAGACCGGCCCGAGCGACGACCACTTGAGCCGGCCGTCGGTGAAGTGATGCAGCAGGCGGCCGGTCACGCTGTGCTGGGTGACCTCGCCGATGGCGTGCACGCCGACGTCCCAGACGTAGCCCTTGCGCGGAAACGCGTGGGTGTAGCCGCCCGGCACGTAGTGCTGCTCGAGCACCAGCACCCGGCGTCCGAGCTTCGCCAGCATGGCGGCGCAGGTCATGCCGCTCATGCCCGAGCCGACCACGATTGCGTCCCACGGGCCTTCGGGCGATTCGCGGCTCCAGTACTTGGTCGTGTCTTTGGAGGGTTGGGTGGTCATGACAGCCTCATTCATCATTCTGTGCTTTTCAGCCTGTCTAGACGGCGGCACGGAGCAGCGCGCGTCGCGGGCTGGATGACGCTCGACGTGAAACGCCTACTGCGCGTCGCGGCTGGCGAACCACACCCAGCCGCTGAGCGCGATGGCCGCGCCGCAGATCAGGGTCATGACCGTGCCGGGCACGAACTTTACGTAGCCGGGAACGTCGAGGAAGAGCAGATAGCCGAGATCGGCCAGGCCGCCGACCATCGCCGTCACCCAGATCGCGGTGCGGCTGCCGCGCCAGATCATCACGCCGCCGATCACCGTGGCAACGCCGAACCACAGCAGGTTCCAGCCGTGCTGGTTCAGTACGCCTCCCACGGCCGCGTGGTAGTCGTGGGCCAGCGCTGCCGGGTCGACGCCGTCGACGATGCCTTGGAAGCCGGCCGTGGTCTCCAACGAGATCGTCATGACGCCCGCGAAGGCGTGCACCAATCCCCAGACGATCCAAAGGACGGTGGCAATTTTCAGGATAGTTCGATGCGCGGGGGTCATGGGAGTCTCCTCGAACGGGTCGTCAGGGTTGAACGATCACGGTGAACCACGCTCCGGTATCGCCCGACTCAAAGTCGTCTTCGAAGACCCGGTTCCCGGTGAGCAGCTCGACGCGGTCAATCCGGGCGTCGAAGGCCACGCCGTTGGCCGGGTCGAAGTCGATGATGCACCGCGTCGACACGGTGCCCGTAAACGTCGGAAAAGCCAAGCCGATGGATGCCCAATCGCTGCTGTTGGGCCGCAGCACGGCAATACGAAGTAGCCCGCCAATGCTGTCACCGGTGCAGTTCGGCCCGCTGAAATTCTCGCAGCCGCGACCCGTCAGGACGCCGATCGCCGATGTCGTCATGCGGATCGCAGCCCTGAGTTCGTAGTCCCGTTCGGCGATCGTCGCGACGCACTGATCGATGGAGAAGAAGGTGCTCGTCGACAGGTTCTCGACCGCCACCGAGCCCGAGTCGGCTGAGCTGTCGACATCGTCTTCGGGCGCGTAGGTGATCTCCTGAGGAAGCGTGGACGTCGGCAGCCACCCGTCGAGGCCGCAGTCGAAGTGCCCGTTGGCCAGCTGATTGTCCGGATCGGAGCGGAAGCCGCGCAGGAAATCGTCACCGCCCACGCCGTCACCGTCGCCGTCGAGCGGATTGTCCCCGAGATCGCGCAGGAAGCTCGGGCCCGTGCCGCAAGCGAAGAGCCGGTAGAGATCGCCTTCGAGCGCGCGATTGGCGTCGATGACGGCCGTCGCCGTTGCGTCGTCGTAGGTGACCGACGCGATCGCGACCGCTTCATCATCCCCCGACGGACCGTCACAGCCGGTCGTCGAGAACGACGCATCGGCACCTGGGCGCACCAAGAGCCAGCCGTCGGGATTGGTGACGTCGCCGGCCGTGCTGTCACCGGCCGGGTCGAACATGGCGGTGTCGAAGCGCACCAGCAGGCGGCGAACGGGCTGGCGGTTCACCGTTTCGCATTCGGTCAGCGCGCCGTCGACGGTGGTCGGGTCGGTGTCGACCTGCTGGACCGTGGGCGGTGCGCCGCCGAACGCGTAGGCAGGCGACGTCGTACCCATTCCCGCGGTGTCGGCCACGGCGGTCTGCGACTGCGCGGCGCGGTCCAAGGCTGCGGGCGAGTCGGCAGC
>JBCCOR010000133.1:0-9740 GCA_039025295.1 Acidobacteriota bacterium | reverse complement strand
TCGGCACCAACGACCGCTCGCTCGTGCTGCGCGCGCGGATCGGGCGCCACGTCGTGCTGCTGCCGGGCGATCTCGAAGCGGCGGGGGAGCGCGCGCTGCTCCTCGGCGCGCGCCGTGCGCAGCTGCGCGCGACGATTCTCAAGGTCGGCCATCACGGCAGCCGCACGTCGACCGGGCGACCGTTTCTCGCCGCGGTGCGGCCGCGCATCGCTCTGATCTCGGCCGGCCGCGGCAACCGCTACGGCCATCCGGCGTCGTCCGTGACCGCGCGCCTCGATCGCGCGCGCATCCTGACCTGGCGCACCGATCGTCACGGCGGCGTGCGCCTGGCGCTGCCGCCGGGCGGTCCGCCCCGGCGCCTGCCGTGGCGATCGTCGTCGTCGCCGCGCGGAGCACCGTAAGGTCGGTCGGCTACACTCGGGGCATGGCCCGCGTGATCGACCCACCGTCTGCGCCGTCGTCGCCGTCCGCCGACGCCCCGCCGTTCGACGCCCCGCCGCTCGATCGGGTGCCGCTCGTCGTGCCGCCCGCGGCGATCGGCGCGCGCTGGCCGATCGTGATCGTCGGCGCGACCGCGACCGGCAAGAGCGATCTCGCGCTCGCGCTCGCCGAGGCCCTCGACGGCGAGATCGTCAACGCCGACGCGCTGCAGGTCTACCGCGGCTTCGACATCGGCACGGCCAAGCCGAATGCGGCGATGCGCGCGCGGGTGCCGCATCATCTGATCGACATCTGCGCGCCGACCGAGCCCTACAGCGCCGGCCGCTTCGCCGACGAGGCGCGCGCGGCGATCGCTGCGATCCGCGCGCGCGGACGCTGGCCGCTGGTGGTCGGTGGCAGCGGCCTGTACGTGCGCGCGCTGCTCGAGGGCATCCGTCCGCTGCCGCCCGCCGACGCCGCGGTGCGCGCGCGGCTCGACGCGCGCCTGGCCGACGAGGGTTTGCCGGCGCTCCACGCCGAGCTCACGCGCAGCGATCCGGCGACCGCGGCGCGCCTCGCACCGGCCGATCGCCAGCGCATCCTGCGCGCGCTCGAGGTGCTCGAAACCAGCGGCCGCCCGCTCTCCGAGCAGCTGCGCGAAACGCCCTTCGGCGTCACCCGCCTGCCGGCGATCCGGCTCGGATTGACGCTTCCTCGCCAGCTCTTGTACGATCGCATTTCGTTCCGCGTCGGGCGGATGATGCACGCTGGGTGGTTGGAAGAGATCCGGCGGCTGTTGCGCCAGGGCGTGCCGACCGACGCACCCGCATTTCAGGCGATCGGCTACCGCCAGCTCTTCGCACACCTCGCTGGCCACGGCACCCTGGACGCCGCATTGGACGACATCATCCGCGCCACCCGACGCTACGCCAAACGACAACGTACCTGGTTCCGCAAAGAGAAAGACATCCGCTGGTTATCCGCAGCGGCGATCTCTGATCACATCCAGCCATTGCTTCGCGTTCTTGGAGGAAGCACACGCCCATGAGCAGGCATAACATCAACATTCAAGACGGTTTTCTCTTTCAGAACCTGAAAGAAGCGCGCCAACTCACCTTCACTCTGACGACGGGCGACAAGATCGAGGGGCGCCTCAAGCGCTTCGACCGCTTCGCCGTGGTGGTCGACACCGGCCGCGACGAGATCCTGGTCTACAAGCACGCCATCGCCACCCTGCAAGAGTCCAAGTCGGGCGGTCGCTCCTGACGCGTCCATCGCAAACGTCGTGAAGCGTTGGACCTCCGGGCCCGCCGCGATCGGCGTCGTTCTCGGCCTGCTGGTGCTGACCGCATGCACCAGCCGCCCGCCCGCACCGACCGCGCCACGTCCGTCGACCCTCCCGTCGGCGGACGCACCCTTTGTGCGCAACCCGACCGTCGGCTACCCGCTGACCGCCGATCGTGAAGCGCTGAACACCGTGCGCGACGCGTTCGACGCGCTGCGCACGGGCGCGCGTCCTGCGGCTGAACTCGACGCCGCCGCCGCCGGCCTGCTCGAACAAAATCCGGGTTTCCATCCCGCGCGCGTGCTGCGGGCGCAGATCGCGTTCCTGGCCGACGCGGTCGTTGCCGACCCATCGCCGGCCGCGCAGGCGCTGACGATCCTGCAGCCCGTGGTCGACGAGCTGCCCGACTACGTGCCGGCCCAGCTGCTGCGCGGCCGCGCGGCCGCGCGCAGTGGCGACGTCGTGCGCGCTTATGCGGCCTATCAGCGCATCGCGTCGTCCGACAGCGCTGCCGCGCGCCAGGCCTACGACCTGCGCGATCCGGCGATCGACGCGCTCACCATGCGGGCGCGGAGCCAGGTGCTGAGCGGGCGTCTCGACGACGCTGAGCGCACGCTGGCGGAGCTGGCCGACTGGGCGCCCGACGATGTGCGCACGTGGTCGGCGACCGCCGAGATCGCCGCGCTGTCGGGCGACACCGAGCGCGAGCTCGACGCGCTCGTGACCCTCGAGGGTCTGCAGCCGAACGATCTCGATCTGAAGGCGCGCCTCGCCGATCGCCTGCTCGCCACCAACGACCTGCGCGGCGCCATGCGCCGGCTCGACGTGCTGCGTCAGGCGCGCCCGGACGATCCGGCGCTGCAGGAGCTGATGGAGAAGGCGACCTTTCGCTGGCGTCTGGAGCAGCTGCCCGAGGCGGCGCGCTCGCTCGCCGATCGGCGCGAGCTGACCCGGGGCGAGTTCGCCTCGCTGCTCTACTGGCTGGTGCCCTCGGTGCGCTACGCGCAGGTCGACAATCCGCCGATCGCCACCGATATCCTCGATCATCCGCGGCGCAAGGAAATCGTCGGCGTGGTCAACCTGCGGCTGATGACCATCGACCGCACGCTGCATCGCTTCTCGCCCGAAGATCCGATCAGCCGCCGCGACGCGATGGCGGCCCTGCTCCGCCTGCTGCTCGACGATCGCCCGCCGCAGGACTGCCTGGGTGGCGCCGAAGACACGCTGCGCCGCGGCAGCCGCGCGGCCAATCGCACGGTTTGCGCCGCCTCGTCGCGCTGCGGCCTGATCCTCGAAGCGGGCGACTGCCTCCCGGGCCTGACGCTGTCGAGTGAAGACGCCCTCGATCTGCTCCGACGCACCCTCAACCGTCTCAGCGCGTCGTGACCGCGGGGCAGATTTCCCCGCGACGACTTCTCACCTGGCCGAACCTGCTCTCGGCCGTGCGGCTGGCGATGGTGCCGCTGTTCATCGTGCTCTTCCTGCAGGGACGTGCGCGCCTGGCGTTCAGCGTGTTCGTGATCGCCGGCGTCACCGACTGGCTCGACGGCTTGATCGCCCGCTTCTGGAAGCAGGAGTCGACCCTCGGTGCCTATCTCGATCCGGCGGCCGACAAGCTGCTGCTCTTCAGCGCCTTCGTCCTGCTGACGATCTCCGACGCCCACGGCGGCGCGCAGATGCCGTGGATCGTGACGCTCCTGGTCTTCGTGCGCGACATCATGATTGTCACCGGTGCGTGGATCTACGTCGGTCTGCTCGGCCAGCCCAAGCCGCTGCCGCGCGCGCTGAGCCGCTGGAACATGGTCATTCAGCTGGTGGCGCTCGGGGTGCTGCTGCTCTCCGGCCTGGTCGGACTGTTCGGGGCGCTCGCGCCGGTCGCGATCGGCATCTCGCTGCTGATGACGGTCGTCTCCGGCCTCGACTACGCCTACATGTTCATCATCCTGCCGATCGTTCAGCGCAACGCGCGCGTGGCCTACGCGCCTGATGCGTCGACCACCTCCGGCGCAGCGTCGGTGGAACCTGCGGTGGGCGCCGCCTCGGCGTCATCGAGCCGCGCCGACTTCTCTCCTTGACCATCGACCGCCGACGGCGCGCGCAGCACGGGCCCGGCTGGCTCGATCGCGCCCACGGCGGAATTCTCTGCGGCGCGATCGTGCTGCTGCTGACCGCTGCGCCGAAGTCGGCCGACGCGCTCGACTGCGATGCGCCGCTGCCGGGGCCGCGCCACCGCGCCGGCGAGCGTGCGCTCGGGTGCGCCCTGCACGGAGCCTACGTGCCACCGGGTGCGGCCAAGGCCGCCGGCTGCCTCGAAGTACCCTGGGACGCGCCCGGTCCGGGTTCGCTCAACTGGCCCGCGCAGTGCGGCGTCGCCGAGGTGCTCGCCGGTCGCCTGCCGCCGTCGTGGTTCCATCCGTTTCTCGGCGCCGCCGACGGCGATGCGCCGCGCGCGTGGTCGCCGCCCGCGGCCTGGGAAGAGGGCAGCATCATCTATCTGCCGCGCATCGTGATCGCCGTGCTGGTCTACCGCGATCGGGTCGACGATCCGGCGAGCCGGACGCTCGCCGATCGCTGGCTGCGCGCCGTGTGGACGATGCTGGCGCTGCAGAGCATTCCCGAGCGGCCGGCCCGCTGGGCGGTGTGCAGCGGCGGCGACTGCGGCGCGCGGCGCGAAGGACCGACCAACTACGAGGGGCAGATCGGCACCACCTGGGTCGGCGCCGGCGAGCGCGGCGTGCTCGCGGTCGGTCCGCGCTCACCGGTCGAGCGCGCGCTGCTCGGCACGATGCTGGCGTGGGCCCTCGACCGGCCGGCGCGCTGGCAGGGCACCCGACGCGGCACGGCCTGGATGGCGTGGGAGGTGCGCATGCTCGAGCGGCTGCAGCGCGCGCCGGTCGGCACCTCGACCTCCGCTGCCCTGTGGGGATTGACGCCGGCGGAGCGCGTTGCCCTCGACCGCGTGATCGCTGCGCCGACCGATCGCGCGCACGTTGCGGTGGTGCTGCCGTGGCTCGCCCCGTGGGCGCCACGGCGGGGCAGTCCGCTCACCCTGCTGCGCTATCGCGACGGCAGCTTGGTCAGCGTGCGCGCCGCGCCGGGCGCGGTCGGCCGCATGACCAACGGCAACAAGCCGGGCTACGAGCTGGTGATCACCCGTCGCCGCGACGACGGCTTCGCCAGCCGCTGGTTCAGCGTCGCGACCTCCCGGGCCGTGGGCGCGGCGCGCCCGCGGGTGCGGCTCGACGCCGATCTGCGCGCGGTCGTCGCCGCGGCCGACGACCGCCGCGTCCGCCAGCCGCTGCCGCCGCCGCGCGAGCTGGCGTGGGTGCTGGTGTGGGACGACACGCTCGATCTGCGTCCGCCGCCGGGTGGCGGCAGCAATACGCGCTGAAGCCGAGCCGGGCTACGCGACGCTGCGCGGTCCGATCCACTCGCAGCAGTCGTCGACGCCGAGCACGGCCGCGAGCCGGGCGGGCAGATCGGGCGTCAGGCGAACGCGATGGCGCAGCCGCGCGCGCACCGCCGGGCGTCCGTGGCCGTTCATCTCGAGCGTCACCGGCACGCCGTCGCTGCCGCCGGCGTCGAGCAGCGCGTTGCGCAGCTGCTCGAGCTGCGCGCGCATCGCCTCGGTCGCGTCGCCGTCGAGCGCGGGCGCGACGCTCGGCAGGCGCACGCACACGCCCTCGGCCAGCGCGGTGCAGCGCTCGAGCGGAATCGCGCCGCTGACCACCAGGCTGACGCGCTCGTCGCGATGCTGCACGCGGCCCTTGAGAAAGAGCACCTTGTCTTCCTCCAGCACGCTCGCGCAGTTGGCGTACGACTCGGCGAAGACCACCGCGTCGACCGGGCCGGTGCGGTCTTCGAACGAGAGAATCGCCATGGTCTGGCCCGCCGAGCGGCCGCGCTGGGTGATGCGCTTGCGCACGCCGGTCAAGAGGCCACCGACGATCACCTCACTGTCGTGGGGCAGACGGCGTAGCTGATCGGCGCGCGCCGTGCTGAAGCAGCGCACCAGCTCGGCGTGGGTCTCGAGCGGATGGCTCGAAACGTAGAAGCCGAGCACGCTCTTCTCGTGCCTGAGCTGCTCGGTCGGCTCCCACGGCTGGACGTCGGGCAGGCGCGCCGGCGGCGGCTCGGCGCTGGCATCGCCGGCTGCATCGCCGCCGCCGAGCATGCCGAAGAGGTTGGTCTGGCCCGAGGCGCGATCGGCGGCGGCGCGCTGGCCCGACTGGATGGCGCCGTCGAGGGCGGCGATCAGCGCCGAGCGCGCGGCGGTGCCGTGCACGTGGTCGAAGGCGCCGCACTTGATCAGCGCCTCGAGGGTGGAGCGGTTGACCAGGCTCATCGGCACGCGCTCGCAGAAGTCGTAGAGGCTGGCGAACGGGCCTTCGGCGTTGCGCTGCTCGATGATCGCCTCGACCGCGCGGCCGCCGACGCCCTTGACCGCCGCCAGGCCGAAGCGCACGTGGCCGTGCTGCGCGTCGCGCGGCTCGTCGTCGTCGAAGACCACGGTGAAGTCGGTTGCCGAGGTGTTGATGTCGGGCGGACGCACGTCGACGCCGGGTTCGGCGCGGCCGGGCACGTGAATGCGGCGGCAGGCGTCGATGTACTTGACCAGCTTCTCGGTGTTCTCCGACTCGTAGGTCAGCACCGCCGCCATGTACTGCACCGGGAAGTAGGTCTTCAGGTACGCGGTTTGGTAGGCGACGATCGCGTAGGCCGCCGAGTGGCTCTTGTTGAAGCCGTAGCCGGCGAACTTCAGGATCAGGTCGAAGAGGTTCTGCGCCTCGCGCTTCGACAGGCCCTTGTCCTTGGCGCCCTTCAGGAACTGCGCGCGCTGGGCGTTGATCGTCTTCTCTTTCTTCTTCGAGATCGCCTTGATCAGCGAGTAGGCGGCGCGCAGCGGGATGTCGCCCAGCTCGTGGACGATCTGCATCACCTGCTCCTGATAGACCATGATGCCGTAGGTCTCGGCGGTGTGCTTGTCGACGATCGGATGCACCGACGGCACGTCTTTGCGGCCGTGCTTGCGGTCGTTGTAGTCGGGGATCAGCGACATCGGGCCCGGGCGGTAGAGCGCGTTGGCCGCGATCAGGTCTTCGAGGCGGTCGGGCTGCATGGCGCGCAGCAGATTGCGCATGCCGTCGGACTCGAACTGGAAGACGCTGACCGTGTCGGCCTGCTTGAAGCGCTCGAAGACGCGCGCGTCGCCGAAGGTCAGGCGGTCGAGATCGAGCGGATCCCAGTTCTCGGGCCGCGCGCCGTCGGGATCGATCGTGCGGCGGATGGTCGCGGCGTCGAGGGTCTCGCGCGCCAGGACCCGCGCGCGCTCGATCACCGACAGCGTGCGCAGGCCGAGGAAGTCCATCTTCAGCAGGCCGACGTCTTCACAGGTCGGGCCGTCCCACTGCGTCACCAGGATCTCGCGATCGCCCTGCTTGCTGGTCGCCAGCGGCACGACGTCCGACAGCGGCCGCGAGCCGATCACCACGCCCGCGGCGTGCACGCCGGCGTGGCGCGTCATGCCCTCGAGGCTCTGGGCGGCGTCGAGCCAGCGCTTGGTGTCGGGATCGCTGTGGTAGCGCTGGCGCAGATCGGGACTCTTGTCGAGCGACTCGGCGAGCGTGATGTTGAGCTGCTCGGGCACCAGCTTGCAGACCTTGTCGACCTCCGCCAGCGGCATGTTGAGCACGCGGCCGACGTCGCGGATCGCAGCCTTCGCCTTGAGCACGTTGAAGGTGATGATCTGGGCGACCTTGCCGCTGCCGTCGGCGTCGTACTTGTCGCGCACGTACTGCAGGATGTCGGCGCGGCCGTCCTGGCACATATCGATATCGATGTCGGGATATTCCGAGCGATCGGGATCGGTGAAGCGCTCGAAGAGCAGGCCGTAGTGCACCGGGCAGGCGTGCGAGAGGCCGATGCAGAAGCCGACCATCGTGCCGACGCCCGAGCCGCGGGCGCCGATCGGGATGCCGCGGCGGCGGGCCTCGTTGCAGAAGTCCCACACGATCAAGAAGTACGACGAGATGTCCTTGTCGGCGAGGATCTTGAGCTCGCGCTCGAGCCGCGCCTTCTTCTCATCGGTGATGCCGTCGCGGCCGTAGCGCCAGATCTGACCGGCCTCGGCGAGCGCGCGCAGGGCGGTGTCGCACTCGGCCTTGAGCTTTTCGGGATCGAGCTGGGCCTCGCGCGTGGCGTCGAACGGCCGCAGCTCGTACTGGCTGCAGAACATCTCGAACCACGGCGTCGAGCCTTCTTCGAGCGCGGCCAGGGCCGCGTCGCGGTCGTGATGGACGATCTTGACCACCGGCGCGTGGTTCTCCGACAGATCGAGCTCGACGTTGCAGCGCGCCGCGATGCGCTGCGTGTTCGCGAGCGCCTCGGCGCCCGCGTCGCCCTGGTAGTCGAGGAAGAGCTCGGCCATCTCGGCAGGCGACTTGACGTAGAGATCCCGCGGATAGCGCATCCGGCTGGGCTCTTCTTTGATCTTGCCGGTCGAGATGCAGACCAGGGTGTCGTGGTTGTCCCAGTCCTCCTCGCGCAGGAAATGGGCGTCGTTGTCGCAGACCAAGGGCAGATCGAGCTCGCGCGCCAGTCGCACGAGCAGCGGATTGATCACCTCCTGCTCCTCGATGTGGCGCTGCAGCTCGACGTAGAAGCGCGGCTCGCCGTCGGCGTTGGGGCCGAAGGTCGCGGCGTGCCAGCGCGCCTCGTCGAGCGCGTTCTGCCAGTGGCGCGGCTCGCTGGTCCTGTGGAACTGGGTCAGGTGATAGGCGATCGAGGAGCCGAGATGGCCGTTGATCGCGATCAGGCCCTCGTTCCAATCCGCGAGCGTCGACTTGTCCATGCGCGGCTTGTAGTAGAAGCCGTTCTGGTAAGAGTCCGACGAGAGCTTGAGCAGATGCTGCCAGCCGGTGAGGGTCTCGGCGAGCAGCACGAGATGGAAGCCGCCGTCGGCGACGCCGGTGTGGGTGCGGTCGCGGCGGTTGGAGACGCGGCCGTCGACGTCGGGCGCGACGTAGCCTTCGATGCCGAGAATCGGCTGGACGTCGTGCGCGCGCGCCGTTTTGTAGAAGTCGATCGCGCCGAAGAGATTGCCGTGGTCGGTGACGGCGACCGCGCCCATGTCCAGCGCCTTGACCCGCTCGACCAGATCCTTGGGGCGGTTGGCGCCGTCGAGCAGGCTGTACTGGCTGTGCAGATGCAGATGGACGAAGGGCGGAACCGTCGACGAATCGGCAGTGGACATGGGCATCTCTCCTGGCAGGAACTGGATCGTTGCGGGCATCCGCGCTTCAGTCTAGCAGCGCGGATGTCCGCTTCGGCCGATCCCGCGGGAGATGCCGGACGCGTGCGGGCGCCCGGTGTCCGTCAGAGGCTGAGCTCGGTGCGCAGCTGCGTGATCCAGCCTTGGATCCGGTCCTCGGTCAGGTCGGAAGCATTGTCGTTGTCGATGCCGAGGCCGACGAAGTGGGTGCCGCCGTCGAGCAGGGCGAGCGAGGTCTCGAACGGGTAGCCCTCGGTCGGCCACTTGCCGACCAGCTCGGCGCCGAGCTCCTTGAACTTCTCCCACAGAATGCTGAGCGCGTCGAGGAAGTTGTCGGGATAGCCGACCGGATCGCCCGCGCCGAAGAACGCGACCTTTTTGCCGGTGAAATCGTTGCCGTCCAGATCGGGGAAGCGGTCGTCCCAGTCGTATTGGAGCTCACCGACGTCCCAGGTCGGTGCGCCGATCAGCAGGACGTCGTAGTCGAGCATCTGCTCGACTGTCGTCGATGCGACGTCGAGCGCCTCGGGCTTGACGTCGTCCATCAGCTCGGCCATGCGCTCGGCCGCTTCCTGTGTGTTGCCGCTCGTGCTTCCGTAGACGATGGCGATGCGTGCGGTCATGGTGGTTGCTCTCGATGAGGTTCGTGCTGGCGTGCGGATGCGTTCGAAGACCGATGGGCGCTGCTGGTGGTGCGGAATGGGCAGATCCGAGTGCGCTGGTGGTGTCGCGATCGCATGGGGCGAGCGAGCACGGATGCATGGG